>JBILDG010000014.1:0-17558 GCA_044352715.1 Chthoniobacterales bacterium
CAAACGCAACATCGGCTTCGACGTGACTATTGTCACGACCGCCCGCACAGACGACGAGGCCAAATCTCTTCTCGGTGAACTGGGCATGCCCTTCGCCGACCGTGCCAAGCCTGTCACTCAGAAAGCCTGAACCGCATGACCACGAACGATCCCATCGCTGACCTGCTTACCCGTTTGCGTAACGCCAGCCGCGCCCGCAAATCCGAGCTGCTCGTCCCTTACTCCCGAATGAAAGCGGACCTTGCTGCCATTCTCAAAAAAGAAGGCTACATCGCCGACTTTGAAGTCCAGTCGGAAGGACGCCCGCAGATTCGTATCGTCAACAAATTTGCAGACAAAACCCCGGCGATCACCGGTCTCAAGCGCGTCAGCCGTCCGGGGCTTCGACGCTACGTCGGCGCGACCGATATTCCCCGCGTGCTCGGAGGAATGGGTATTTCCATTTTATCCACCCCCCGCGGTGTGCTCACTGGCCGCGAGGCGCGTCGCCAGAATGTCGGTGGCGAGCTGTTGGCCTACGTTTGGTAAGGAGGAAACTATGTCCCGTATCGGAAAAAAACCTGTTTCACTTCCGCCCAAGGTTAAAGTTAATCTTTCCCCTGACCGTTCAGTGCAGGTCGAAGGGCCCAAAGGCAAACTTTCCTGGCGCCTGCCCGAGGGCATCGAAGGCAAGCTCGATGGAGAAACCCTCACGCTTGAGCGCAAGTCTGAAAACCGCCAAGTTCGGGCACTGCACGGTTTGGCCCGCGCCCTGCTCAACAACATGGTAACTGGAGTCAGCACCGGCTTCACCCGCCAGCTCGAAATCCAAGGCGTTGGCTTCAAAGCTGCCGTGCAAGGCCAGAAACTCAACCTTTCACTCGGGTTCTCACATCCGATAGTTTACGAGATACCGAAAGACATCAAAATCACGGTTAACGATAACACCAAACTCCTCATCGAGGGAATCGATCGGCAGTTGGTCGGCCAAGTCGCGGCTAACATTCGCGCTTACTACCCACCGGAGCCTTACAAGGGCAAAGGTGTGCGCTACTCCGACGAGCAAGTCCGCCGCAAGGAAGGCAAAACTGTCCAGTAAACGCCATGACACGTCACGACAGCATCAAACTGCGCCACAAGCGCATCCGCAAAAAAGTGGCTGGAACAACCGAGCGTCCGCGTCTTGCGGTGAACTTTTCCGGTCGTCACATCCGCGCGCAGGTTATCGACGACACGCAAGGCGTGACCCTCGCCGCGGCCAGCACACAGGAAAAATCGGGCAAGCCCGGGGCCAACGTGGCTAACGCACAGTCCGTGGGAAAACTCATTGCCGAGCGCTCCAAAGCCAAATCCATTTCCAAGGTCGTTTTCGACCGTGGTGGTTTCCAATACCAGGGCAAAGTCAAAGCCCTCGCCGATGCCGCGCGTGAAGCCGGTCTCGAATTCTAATATACGCCCATGCCTCCAAACGCACGCAACACCGGCCGCCGCGACAACCGCGGTCCGAAAGAACCCAAAGAGCCTTCCGACACCGTCGAGAAAGTCGTCTTCATCAATCGCTGTGCCAAAGTCGTCAAAGGCGGTCGTCGCTTCAGCTTCAGTGCCCTCATTGTCACAGGCGACCACAAAGGCCGCGTTGGCTGTGGGTTTGGCAAAGCCAAAGAAGTCAGCGAAGCCATCCGCAAAGCCTCCGACTCCGCCCGCAAGGCCATGAAAAATTTCTCCCTCGCGCAAAACACCATTCCGCACGAGGTGACCGGTGAATTCGGTGGCGGGCGCGTCCTTCTTCGTCCCGCATCGCCCGGCACGGGCATCATCGCCGGCGGCGGGGTCCGCGCCGTGTGCGAAGCCGTGGGAATCCGCGATGTGCTGGCTAAATCACTCGGGTCGAACAACCACGCCAACGTGGTCAAGGCGACCATCGAAGCCCTATCCAAGCTCCGTCCGCGCGAAGAAATCTTCCGCGTCCGCGGCATCAAGACAAAACCCACCAAAGCGGTAGCTGCGGTTGAAGCCGCCACCGCCTGACGATTATGCGACTGCACACACTCTCACCCCGTCCGGGCGCGAAGAAGCGCCGTAAACGCCTCGGCTCCGGCGAAAGCTCCGGTCGCGGCAAGACAAGCGGCAAAGGTCATAAAGGCCAGAAAGCTCGGTCGGGCGGCAGCATCCGTCTCGGCTTTGAAGGCGGCCAGATGCCTCTCATCCGCCGTTTGCCGAAGCGCGGGTTCAACAACACAGCTTTCAAGACACGCTATGCCATCGTCAATCTCGACGATCTCAACGCATTTGCCGAAGGGTCAACCATTGATGAAGCCGCTCTCCGCAAGGAAGGTCTTGTGCGGGGAAATGTTGACGGAGTCAAAGTGCTGGCTCGTGGAGAGCTGACCCGCAAACTTACGATCTCAGGGGCCAAGTTCAGCGAGGCCGCCAAACGGAAGATCGAAGCCGCTGGCGGCACGATCGCCTGACGTCCAAAGGACGCCGCATGATCTCCGCGTTCACCAACATTTTCAAAATTCCTGAGCTGCGGCAACGTGTGCTCTTTACGTTGGCGATGATTGTCATCGTGCGTGCCGGTTCGGTGATTTCAACGCCCGGCATCAACGCGGAGGTTTTGCGCCAATGGTTCATTAACGTCGCCGACGCCCAAACCGGGGGCGGTGTGGCCGCGCTTTTCAATCTTTTCAGCGGTGGCGCGCTCGGCAATTGTGCCATTTTCGCTTTGGGTATTATGCCCTTCATCAGCGCATCAATCATGATGCAACTCATGACAGCGGTTGTTCCCAAGCTGGGCCGTCTCTCAAGAGAGGATGGCGGGCGTCAAAAAATTTCTCAATACACACGCTACGTCACGATCATACTTTGTCTATTCCAAGGTTATTTGTTGGCTCTTTCGTTCGAAAGTCCGGAATCGAACCCGTTTCTTCCGGGTATCATGGATACGATAAACACGCTAGGTATGCCCTTGGTGGCTGATCCCGGGCTGGCTTTCCGGCTTTTGACAGTCATTACGTTGACCGCCGGAACCATGTTTCTCGTGTGGCTTGGCGACCAAATCACAGAACGAGGCGTCGGTAATGGTATTTCCATCATCATCACTGTCGGTATTTTAGCGCAGCTGCCCGCGGGATTGATCCAAGCCTGGCGCACCTTTGTGCCGGCTGGTGGCGAAGCGGCTGCGGTCAGCCCGGTTGTCCTCGTTCTGCTCATAGCTTTTTTGATTATAGTAATTGCAGCGGTCATCGCCGTTACCCAAGCAACCCGGCGTATCAGTGTGCAATACGCCAAGCGTGTGGTCGGGCGAAAAGTGTACGGAGGACAAACGCAATATATGCCGCTCAAGGTCAATTATGCCGGCGTGATGCCGATCATCTTTGCCCAAGCAATCTTACTCTTCCCTTCCACCATTCTGAATATGGCCTTTCCGACCCAGCGTTGGGCCAATGAATTGTCAGTCATGCTTGCTACGGGATGGTTGCACTATGTGTTGTTCGGCGGAATGATCTTTTTCTTCAGTTATTTCTGGGTCGCCACGCAGTTCCAGCCCGCCCAAATTGCCGATGATTTGAAGAAATACGGCGGATTCATTCCCGGTGTGCGTCCCGGTAAACCGACCGCTGACTTTTTGGATTACACCATGACGCGTCTGACCTTCGCCGGCGCAATTTTTCTTACAGTCATCGCTATCCTTCCGCAGATGCTTTCGCAAAGCATGAATGTTCCGTACATGACAGCACAGTTTTTCGGTGGCACGGGCGTTCTGATCATTGTGGGCGTGACGTTAGATACCATGCGCCAAGTGGAAACTTATCTCCTCCAACGTCACTATGATGGCTTTCTTCGCCGCGGCAAACTGAGAGGACGCTTCGAGCGCACCGCCGGTGGCTCAGGCCGTGTGATATCATCAACGGCTCTGGTCTGGATATACGCGGGCATTGGTATCCTCGTCATTGCTGGCACGGCCGCTTATCTTGCCAGCGGCAACTAACCCCCTCTGCATTTCTCGTGTGTTTGACCGCATTCCCTTTTTGTCCTCGATGATCCCGATCAAAAACGAGCGCGAGATAGATAAAATGCGCGAGGCCTGTCGGGTTGCGGCGGAGGTGTTGGACCGTCTGGAGAACCTGATCACGCCGGGCATGGTCACGCGCGATATCGACGAAGCCTGCGCGCAGTTTATCAACGAAGCCGGGGCCAAAAGTGCATTCCACGGTTACCGCAAATTTCCCGGCCAACTTTGCATCTCTGTGAACGAAGAAGTTGTTCATGGAATCGGGGGCGACCGCCGCCTAGCTTATGGAGATATCGTCAAGCTAGATGTGGGCGTAATCAAAGACGGCTGGATCGGCGACAATGCGATGACCGTCCGACTGGGGGTCGTGGCTCCTGCGGTTGATCGTTTGGTCGAAGACACCGCCCGTATCTTACGTGATGTCATTCCGCATGTGACCGATGGAAACCGTGTAGGTGACATCTCTTCTTTTATCGAGCAGGCCGCTTTGGCTCGCGGATACTCCGTTGTTCGTGAATTTGTCGGGCATGGGGTTGGAAGGAAGCTCCACGAGGACCCGCAAATACCCAACTTTGGCAAAGCCGGTCGTGGCCCCAAGCTCAAGGCCGGCATGACCTTGGCAATTGAGCCAATGATAAATTTGGGCGTCAGCGGCGTGCGCGTGCTTGATGACAAATGGACCGTGGTCACGGCCGACGGGCTTCCCTCAGCTCATTTTGAACACACTGTGCTGGTTACAAAAGATGAACCAGAAGTTTTGACATGGCGAAAAAAGACGCTATTGAAGTAGAAGGCAAGGTTGTCGAGCTGCTGCCGAACACGATGTTCCGTGTGGAATTGCCCAACGGACATCGGGTTCTTGCGCACATCTCAGGCAAGATGCGCCTGCACTTCATTCGCATCTTGCCGGGTGATTCAGTCATGCTGGAGTTGTCACCTTATGACTTGAGCAAAGGACGCATCACCTACCGCCGCAAATAGAACGAACCGAAAACATGAAAGTAAGAGCCTCCGTCAAACGACTCTGTGAAAGCTGCCGGGTGATCCGGCGGAACAACGTCGTGCGCGTCGTTTGCAAAAACCCGCGCCACAAACAAAGACAAGGATAACACGCCATGCCACGCTTACTCGGGGTTGAAATCCCACCCAACAAACGTATCGAAGCTTCCTTGCCGTATATTTACGGCATTGGTCCCACCATCGCCAAACGTGTCCTCGCCGAGGCCTCGATCGATCCACATACACGCGCCAAAGACCTTTCGCCCGAGCAGATCTCGCAGATCGTGCAAATCATCGGCAACAACGGCATTCTTATCGAAGGCGATCTTCGACGCGAACTGCAGGGCAATTTAAAGCGACTGCAAGCGATCAACTGCTACCGCGGTATCCGTCATCGCCGCGGCCTTCCCGTGCGTGGACAGCGCACCTCCACCAATGCCCGCACCCGCAAAGGGCCCCGCAAAACGGTGGGCGTGCAGAAAAACAAGGACGCCAAGGCAGGCAAAGTATAATCCACATAGAGTATGAGCGACGAAACCATGAACGAATCTCAGGACGCTATCCGCAAGGAAGAAACGGCGGAGCATCATCCTGCCACCGAGGCCAAGGCGGAAGCCGCCCCGGCTGCTGAAAAAAAAGCCGCCAAGCCCAAAGCTGCCAAAGGCAAGGCCGCCAAGAAAAAGGAAGGCGAGGAGAAAGCTGCTGAAGCTGCTGCTCCCAAGTCGTCCGACGATATCCTGTCTCTCGACGCGCCGATTGCACCGGCTAAAATCGTCAAGGCCAAGGGAAGCAAAAACGTCAGCCAAGGCATCGCCCACGTCCTAGCGACGTTCAACAACACCATCGTCAGCATCACCGACCAGCGCGGCGCCGTCCTCGGTGCTTCCAGCGCGGGTAAAGTCGGGTTCAAAGGCTCGCGTAAAAGCACCGCCTACGCCGCGCAGTTGGTAGCCCAAGACGCCGCCCGTCAAGCCATGGGGCACGGACTCAAAGAAGTTGAAGTCCGCGTCAAAGGTCCCGGTGCCGGTCGCGAATCCGCCATCCGTGCTCTCCAAGCTATCGGCCTCGAAATTACCATAATCAAGGACGTCACTCCCGTGCCGCACAACGGGTGCCGTCCACCCAAAGCCCGCCGCGTTTAATATCGCGCAACCCTATCGCACACCATGGCAAGATACACCGGACCCAAGACCAAAATCAGCCGCCGCTTCGGCGTTTTCCTTATCGGCTCACCGAAGCATTTTGAGCGCCGCAGCTACCCGCCCGGGATGCACGGCCAGAAAGGAATGCGTCGCAAAGTTTCCGAATACGGGCAAGCCCTCGCCGAAAAGCAGAAGCTCAAAGCCCAATACGGAGTGCTTGAGCGGCAGTTCCGGCGCTACTTTGAGACGGCTCTTTCGCGTCGCGGCATCACCGGCGAGACGCTTCTCCAACTTCTCGAGACTCGTTTGGACAACATTGTTTATCGCCTTGGTTTCGCCCGCACCCGCACCGCTGCCCGTCAGATGGTTTCGCACGGTCATGTGCAGGTCAACGGCCGCAAAAACGACATATCTTCGGCCAATTTGAAGCCGGGTGATGTAGTCACGATCAAAAACTCGCCCAAACCCCGTGCACTGGCTGCCCGCCACATGGAAGCCACCCAGATTCGCACCGTGCCCGAATGGCTTGTCGTCGATCGCGACAATTTCTCGGGCACCGTTTCACGTATCCCGACCCGCGATGAAATTGCGCCGGTGGTGAACGAGCAGCTTGTTGTCGAGCTCTACTCTCGATAAGCGAATAACTTCCCCTTCAGCGCCGCCGTTGCGATTCCTGTCGCGCGGCGGCGTTTTTCTTGTGTTTGCGGGACTTGGCCCTGCTTTATTAAGCTCGTCTTGGTGAAAACCTTTCCCATGGCCCTTGAGGGAATGCTGCTCTTGCAGCATTCTGTACACACCGATGAGAGGGGAACATTCTCCGTTGTATGCAATCGTGAGCGGTTGATTGAGGCGGGGATTGGGGAAGATTTCGTTCAGGAAAACTTGATCACGACCCGACGGGGAGTTTTACGAGGCCTGCATTTCCAGAGCCGTCTGCCCCAGGGAAAATTGCTGACAGTTCTTGAGGGGGAGGTTTATGAAGCCGCCGTTGACTTGCGTCCAGGTTCCCCGACGTGCGGGCGCGCTACCGGTGTCGTCTTGCGCGCCTCGGACCAACAAAGCATCTGGTTGCCCCCGGGTTTTGCCCATGGGTTTCTGGCTCTCAGTGAACATGTGATTTACCTCTACAAAGTCACCGCCTCATGGGACCCCGAAGAGGCTCATGTCCTTGCATGGGATGATGCATCTGCGGCAATCGAGTGGCCATTGAGCGAGGGTCAGGAGCCTTTTCTTTCTGATCGAGACAAGCTCGGGCGTTCTCTGGATGAAATTCTCACGGGTCTGCCATGAGGCTTTGGTTGTTGGCAAAACGGCGGAGGGCGGAAAAAATCAACCGGCGATGAACATTCCCGAGCAAATGATGGTGCGAGTCTCGCCGCGGCATGAGTTGCTGCTTGCGCCCGAATACGCGCAACTCATCACGCGCGCGCCCGAGCATGACTACGTCATGCGCACCATCACACGCCGGGAAGCCAATGGCATGCCGCTGATGAGCGCCGAGATGGTAATTGCCGGCAAAGACACGCGCAAAGAATTTCCCCTCGCCGAGGAATACCCCATGCACTTTCGCAAAACGTATTTTCCCGGTCGCCTGCACGGGGATCCATCGGTCGAGTTTGAAAACCAGAAACGTGCTTCCGAAATCCTTGGTGCACCGCCGCCCATCGGCTGGACCAAAACCTCCTTCCGCTCATGCTTTGTCCCCGGTAAACCCTACTCGCGACTCACGCCATTCGGCGTCGAGCCGGTTGAGAACAATGTGACCGTAGCGGAAGAGTTGAGCCTCGCCACCGCCATCGGTCTCTGGTGGTTGTGTCAGCAGGCGTTCGATCAACTTGTGCGCTTGCACAATGCGGGTCTAGTTCACGGCGACATGGAACTGCACAACCTCGCCGTCGCGCCTTCACCCGCTGAAGTCGTCCTCATTGACTTCGAACTCGCCCGCAACAAGGAAGACCTTTCACCCGCTGACTGGGAAAAATTTGTTCGTGCAGATTTTACCGAACTCCTCAAGGAAGCCGTCTATTTGCAATGCGCGCTCGGACGCCAACCCGGTTCCCTTGCCGACATGGCCATGGAGCGCATTGCCGAGTTGTTCCCGTCTCCCGGTCGCTTCGAACGGCGAATCCGTCGACAGGCGGCGGCATGAGTTGGTTCGACTAAAACAGGCGAGAGTTTTGTTTGATTGCGGACGGCTGGGCCAGCCGTGCTTGCCGTGGGGAATTAATCTTCCGAGGGTGCACCAAGAAGAATGACCACTTCGACGACGCGCGGATCGACGGCGCGCATGGTGGCATCGGTCGAGTTAAAGAGAGAGTCGCCGAGCACGGCGTTGTAGTCGGTGCCTTCCGAGACCGAGGGACCGAACCAGATTTGCGCCTGACGGTCGAGTTTGCCACCTTTGAAATATCCGACCCCACCATAATCCCAACCGAAGCCGTAGATCATGAAGGGGTCGCCGTTGATTTCTTCGACTTTGTCAAGGTCGTCGCCATACCGGATGCCTTCGGGCAGCAACCATTTCTCGCCGGTGATGACGACGCGGTCGACCTTTTCGTTTTTGCGGTCGAGCGCCCAGATGACGGTGGCTTCGCGCGTGGTGCCCGGAAAAATAATTGTGCACGGCACTGTTTTGCCTTCGCCGATGGAATAGTCGGTGTCTGAAACATTCCCCGCGCCGTAGATATCGACCAGTTGACTGTGCGTGGTGTTTTCGGTGATGGGGCCGACTCGTTGGCCGAGGATGATGCTCATGTCTGCTGCGTCGTCTGCCGATGGCGTGCAACCCGCAAACAGGAGAGACAGCACGACGATCGCGAGCGGGAAAATTTTCATGGATTTAAGGTGGCGGATGGGGAGGGATTCGAACCCTCGGTGCATTGCTGCACACACGCTTTCCAAGCGTGCGCAATCGACCACTCTGCCACCCATCCGGAAAGCGCTTTAAGTAAACACTGGCGGCTGGTGCTCCGCAAGCCGCTGTCAGTGATTTGTCATGTCCCGGAGTTCAATGAGGAGCAGCCCTGTGGAAACCGCGGTGATGAAGCTGAGGATGATGAAGAGGAGGTCGATGAATGTGTTCACGCCCTCGAGCAGAACACAGGGGGTCAGACACTCGTGGTCCCAAGCCTAAAAAATGTCCCCGCCGGGAATCGAACCCAGATTTAAGGTTTAGGAAACCCTCGTTCTATCCGTTGAACTACAGGGACGTTGAAAATGAATACTTTACGAGGAAAGAGCTCTAAATTTTGCCCAGAGTAATCACAAAAGTACTCACAGCGCGCCCTTTATACCCTGCCGTTTCTTGGTGTTTCAAGCGCGCTGGATGCACTGCAATTTGGATGCTTGATGCGGTGCGCTCGTTCAATCGGCAAATCGTTAGAAGCCCAAATCCTCCACCATCTCCGCAACTTTCTCGCGGGTGAGAGAGGGATTTTCTTTTACAAGCTGTCCTACCCAATCGAACTCGTCGGACTGCGAGCGCTCGGATGGCTTGCCTTTGGCTTTCAGCATCGCCTCGAGCTTATTTTTGGAGCCGGAAGCCATACGAGGTTTGCTCGTCATTTGCTCGTCGTGCTGCTCTTGTGCGGTTTTTCCGGTGGAACTATCCCATGCCATAGGGATGGAAGCCTCCGCTTCCCTGCTGTAGATGTCAATCTGTGCGGATGGGTGTTTTTTCCCATTCTGTCGCCGGCTCCGCTGGGGGCGTGCTTTCCTTCTTGATTCGTGTGCATTTTCCAGCAAGAAGCCTCTTTCATGTCATCGGTTGATGAGAAGAAAGACATTTGGCTCACTACCGTCGTAGGTGGAGCTATCTTCTATAGCGTTGCATGGCTGATTTTAGGCGGTGACAGGCTCAGGACAGGCTTCGATTGGCTAATTTTTCTGCTCAGCCCCTTACTCTTTGCGGTGGTTGTGCTTCTCAGCTACCTACCGATCGTAGGCTTGCTGGCACTGGGCATGCGTGGTGTGCGAAAAAAAGCCGATCGGATCGCTGAGCTTAATCGGGAGGTAGAGGCTCATGTTAGGTCTGGCGATCTGAAGACGGCACACCAATTGGCATGTATTGCCCGCAACAAGGCGGAAGCAGACCTTAATGCGTGGATCGGGACGGAACCTTCCTGCTTCGAGACTTGGCTCTATGGCAGAGACTACAAGAAACCATCCTCTTTTCGTGATCCTTCCGGTTGGCGCAACAGACGATATTGGAAAACCTACAGGGATCGATGCTACGTGGAGCAAAAGATTGGCGAGGCAGTTCAAGCCGCTTCGTCATCCTAAGCAATCCAGCTCACTCGGGGCGGGTCGGATTCTTCGCCACAATTCTCTTAGGTTACTAAAACCTCAAAGAGTGCGTGTAAGAAACCTAAGGTGGCATTTCCTCCCCACAAATCCCCACGATTTGTAGCGCTTTTTGTCGAACTACCCCGCCTACTTGTCGACAGCCTTCTGCGGGTCTACCCACAGGACAAAACCTCAAGGCTGGCGCGAGGGCGTTGGTCTTTTCCGGCTTTCGCTCATCAAAAAGGAACTGAAAGCTCTTTAGCCACCGGTGCATCACAAGCACCAGCTTTGTGTTTCTTCCACTCGTCGCGGTATCTTTGGCAGTTGAATGCTACTCGCGCCAGCGGACCGTCCTCCTTGCCTTCCGGGTGTTCCTTCCACCATGCGATGAACTCCTCCGGGGGTGGGTTGGTCGCGGCTCTGGTTTCCTTCGCTTCCTTCCTTTTCGGGAGTTTGCACTGTCCGCTTTGGATGCGGCTTAGGTAGCGCCGCAGTCCTTCCTCTGTAATCGGATAGCCTTTTTCATCCGACAACTTGATCCATCCATCCAAAATCAGGTTGGTGTCGCCCCCTTGCTTGTGCAGCTCAATCAGCAAGGCGCCTGCGCTCATTTCCCGCCCTCCTTAGGAATGTATGTATGGATTTCTTGGGGGAGTTCTTGGGAATGCTGCGGGAGTGTGGCGTGCACCCCATGTTCCCCGAACCTTATGACCAGTGGAAAGAAGGTCTTGATGGTGTAAATGCTTGGAGCGTGTGCCTTCGTTCCCGGAATCTTCCGCCGATGAACCCGAACAAGTCCGATGCCTTCAACCAGCCTCAAAGCTTTCTGTGCATCGCGGTAAGCGTATCCCATGTCAGCCGCGAGGCTGGCTATGGTGTCCTCGTAGGTCTCGCTGCCGCGCAGGTTTGCTTTGCGGCACAGAGTTACGTAGCAGAGCAACGCAGCCCTGTGGTGGCACGGCTCCTCGAATGCCAGCTCGATATGTCGGACTGCATCTTCACTCACCCGGAAGAATCCCCCGTGCGGGCGTTTCCGACTTGTCCGCACTGACTCTGCCTGCAATCGTGCTTTGTCATCTGACTGAGAAGCGAAGCCGCCTTGCCGGGCGGCTTTCGCATGTCTGGGTGGTGCATGTTCTTTCACTCTGCACCGCCCTTCATTTGTCCGCGTAGGAATTGGCGGATGCTGTCGCAGTCGAATAACCTGCGTCCGCGCTGTGCGCCGCGCCTGCGGATGCTGACGGATTTGATCTTCCCGGCAGCCTCCAAACGATACAAAGACGTGCGCGACAATCCGAAGAGAGTGCGTGCGCCGTGGTGATCGGCAAACTCCGGCGTCGCCGCCGCCGTTGCCATAGTGATGGGTGTGTTTGTGGTATTCACGGGGGCAACTTGGCGCCCCGCGATCGTACCCCTAAGCTGTCTTAGAAAGCTCGGGGGAGTCAGTCCGGCAGCTCGCTTAGCCCCGCCCGGTCAAACATCGTCCGCCACTTGCCTTTTTGGTCTTTCGTGTTTCGGAATTCGACGCCGACTTCTTCTAAACTCTTCCGAACTTCTGTTTTCGCTGGCAGACGCCGGAGTTGTCCGCAAAGCATTTGCGCGTGCTCGATCGCCAACAGCTCTTTTGGGCGCTCTTCTCCCGACCCCGGTGCTCTTGCGGGAAACGCTGCCCTTGTGATTCCATACAAAGTCCGCAGGAACAATGCGTTCAAATCTGAAGACGCCTGCTCAGCGCGTCTGCGGTGCTTTTCAGGGTTGCCCGGCGCTTCCAGAGTTGCCTCAGTGAGTTTTCGGAGGTGTGGGCTTAGTGCTTCGCCCATCGCTTCCAGAACCTCCATCGACTTCTCGTGCACCCAAGGTTTGACCTGATCATAGTGGACATTGTTCTTCCTGTCGCTGTGCACCCTGAATACAAAATCCAGCAGCCGGAGAGCTTGTTCCAGTTTCGACGATTTCACGTGCTTTAGCTGGTCGCGACCTGTGCCACGCCCTCGGCGTAGTGTTTCTTTTAGCTTCGCCAGCTCTGGTTCCAGTTGTACGAAGACCTCATCTTTCCGCACGTAGAGCCTGAATAACGTTTCCCATCGATGGGTCAGCACGTATCCCAGCATTTCAGGCGTAATGCGCTGAACGGTCTTGCTCTTGGTTGAGCTCTCCTTAGTGGTCTCGTATGCCTTAGACTTGGCTGCTGCGACATTCCGCTTGCGTGGCGTCGGTCGCTTCTTCACGCGGTGGGGACGGCAGGGGCGAATGCTGGCAACTTCTCTACCGCTTGTCGTTGAGTATCCAAGGAGAGGTGAGTGTAGCGTTGATGGGCATCGTCCGTCGAATGACCCGCGATAGCTTTGCGGACATCAGCGCTAACGTCCGCGTTTGCCATGCGCGAAATCATCGTGTGTCTCAGCGAATGGAATCCTTTGGCTCGCGTCTGCCGCCCCTTGCCCTGTTTCTTTTCTCCCTTCTCGCGATCGATACCAGCCTTCGCCATGAGGCGCGAGAACTCGTTCGAGAGACCACCGTGGGAGCCCGGTTTGCGCCCGTGTAAGCTCGGGAACAAGGGTGCCGCACCGATACCGCGAGGCAGCTCCTCAATGGCAGTCGCAAGCTCTGGGCAAATGGTCAGAACGAGAGGGCGGGAGTCTTTCTTGCGGGTCTTGCTGGGACGGAAGGAAAGGGTCTTCGTTTGTAGGTCAACGTTACTCCAAGTCAGCCCGGCAGCATCTGCCAAACGAACCCCAGCCCATGCCGCCAGCAGGATCATGCCGCGCCACTCTTTGTTGGCGGCGCCGAGCAGTGCGGCGACCTCGTCATCAGTGAATGGCTGCCGAGCCTCGCTCGCATGTCCGAATGCCCGGACGGACTCGGCGGGATTGTGAAGAAGAAGCCCGAGGCGCTTGCTTCGAGCGAGGGCAGCCGAAATGAGCTTCAAGCCGTAGTCGGCAGTTGAAGCGCTCTTGCCGGAGGCAACTTGAGCGCGGTGCCATGCTTCAATCTCGGCTGCGGTGAGAGATGCCACGCTCGCGCCAGCACGCGCCTCCCCGAGGTGAGCAAGGAAGCTCTCCACGACTGGTTCGTAGCGCTTGATTGTGGCTGGGGAGTGCAGGGAGGTGTCCGCATACCCGTTGAGTGCTTCGGCGATCGTGAAGCGCTTGAGGCTTTCGCCGATCGAATGCTCCATCAGCTCGCTGATGATCTTCGTGCTTGCAGCTTGGGTAAGCTCGCGCTCCTTCGCCATCCGAGCGGCGTGCTCCCATGACGTGGCTACGGCGAGAGCCTTCTTGTAGTTGCTCTGCTTTGTCGACCGGCAAACGCGGCGTCCTGCGGCATCGGTGTATCGAGCGGAGTAGAAGCTCGATCGCGGGTGTTTTGTGATACTTGCCATTTGGAGGTAATCACAAAAGTAATCACATGCCCCCCTGTATCAAGCTGTTTCCCGTTGCACTTTTACTCTGTTAATTCGCTCTCGGCGAGAAGGCGGATAGAAACCCTCGTTCTATCCGTTGAACTACGGGGACGACGGACAAAATAAATAGCAAACTAACAGGCCGAGGGCTATCGAGATCAAGCAGACGGTTGGCGAGCCAATCAGGGAAGCATGGGTAGTCCGAGTTCCTCAAGGAACGCGTTGTGTTTGTCGCGGGTCGTCCGAACGTTCTTTTCTAGTTCGACCAGCTCTTCATGGGTGGCTCTGAGATCGATTTCCTCCTCCGCCATTGCTGTGCTGATGTAGCCGGAGATGTTGAGGTTGTAGTCGGTCTTCGCGATCTCGGCCATGGGCACGCGTCGGGAGTAGCGTGGTTCCTCCGAACGATTTCGTAGGCCTCGATGATTTTTTGGATGTGCTCGGGCTTGAGCTGGTTCTGCTTTTTGACTTTTTCGAAATGCCCGGCAGCATTGATGAAGAGCACGTCATCGGGCTTCTTGCATTTCTTCAGGATAAGGATGCAGACAGGGATGGCGGCGGAGTAGAAGAGGTTGGCCGGCATACCGATCACTGTGTCGATGTGGCCGTCCTTGAGCAGCTTGGTGCGGATGCGTTCCTCCGCACCGCCCCGGAAGAGCACGCCGTGCAGCAGGATGATGGCCATCACGCCTTCGTCTTTGAGGTAGTGGAAGCCGTGGAGCAGGAAGGCGAAGTCGGCGGCAGATTTGGGAGCGAGTCCGTGGCTTTTGAAGCGCACGTCGTCCGCCAAAGCATCATTCGGTTCCCACCGCTGGCTGAAAGGTGGATTGGCTACGCTGGCGTCGAAGCTCGGCTTCTTGGCCGGGTTCTGCTCGCACATCAAGTCCCAGTCGTTGAGCAGTGTGTCGCCGTGGAAGATCTCGAACTCGGTATCCTTCATCCCATGGAGCAGCATGTTCATGCGGGCGAGGTTGTAGGTGGTTATGTTTTGTTCCTGCCCGAAAATCTTTCCAATGGTGCCGCCGGTCTGGTTCATCTTTTTGCGGACGTTGAGCTGCAGCGAGCCGGAGCCGCAGGTCATGTCCATGACACTCTCGAGTCGTTTTTTCGTGCCGGTTCTCGGCTCCTGGCTGTCCAGCGTGACAATGGCGGAGAGCACGTCGGAAATCCGTTGCGGGGTGTAGAACTCTCCCGCCTTCTTGCCGGCGCCGGCCGCGAATTGGCCGATCAGGTATTCGCAGGCGTCGCCCAGCGCATCGACGTCCGTCGAGAACTCCGCCAGACCTTCGGCAATCTTTTGGATGACCGTGCAGAGCTTGGTGTTCCGATCGGCATAGGTTTTGCCCAGCTTGTCCGAGCCGAGATTGATCTCGGAGAAGAGGCCCTGGAAGACGCTGTCGAAGGATTCCGTCTCGATGTATTTGAAGCCCGCTTGCAGCGTGTTGAGGAGTTCCGCGTTCTGGGTGCGGGCCATATTGGCGATGCTGCTCCAGAGGTGTTCGGGGCGAATGACATAGTGCACCTTGCGGCGCATTTGCTTCTCAAACTCGGCCGTGAGGTCCGGATGGCTCGCGGAGGATCATCCTCGGCTGGGCCCCTGCGGGGTGGTTGCTGTAGTGGACGGAATTCATGGTGGGATTTTTAGCGTGACATGAAGGCGTCCCAGATGCGGTCTACTTGGTTACGGATGTCGCCGGTCAGCATAAGAGATGAGAGTAGGCAATCTGCGCGCGGCAGGGAAACAGATAAAGGAAGTGCTTGGCCAGAGGAAAAGTTGTCATAAACGGACGGTGAACGGCGGGGGAAAATTTGGCTGTGGGAGGAGGTCGGGGGATGGGTAGAGTCGGGGTTCTGCAACCATGACCACCCGATTCACTGAAGTTCTCTGGGCGCACTGGCCGGTGTTGGCGTTGTTGCTGCTGTTGGGGTTGGGCATGGGGGCAGTGGCGGCTTGGGGTTCGCGTCGTGGAAACAGGGACGGTGAGAGGGTGTCGCTGAAGGAGTTGTTGGGTTGGCTGGGGGTGTTGCTCATTCCGCCGCTGCTCTATGTGCTGGGGGTGGCGTCGGGGTTGGCGGTGGAGGCGGCGATTTTTGCGGCGATGTTGGGCGCGGCGGTGTTGCTGTGGGTGTTCAATCTGGTGGAGGAATTTGTGCCGGCGCTGGTGGCGGTGGTGGCGACGCTTTTCATCGGACTGGCGCCGGCGGAGGTGGCGCTGGCGGGATTTTCGTCGCCGGGCCTGCTGCTGCTGCTCGGGGTGTATGCGTTGTCGGCGGTGATCAGTTCCTCGGGGTTGAGCTACCGGATCATGCTGCGGCTGTTGTTGCGGTTGCCGGACAAACCGGTGTGGCATCAAGTGACGTTGCTGGGTATGGGCTATGTGCTGTCGCCGCTGATGCCTTCGGCCAACACGCGGATGTCGATGTTGATGCCGGTGTTCAAGGACATGGCGGCGGGGTTGAAGTTGCCGGCGCGGGGCCCGGCGGTGACGGCGTTGCTGGCGGCGATGTTCGGCGGGGCGCTGTTGTTTTCGCCGATGATGGCGACGAGCAAGTCGTCCAATATTGCGGCGTTGAATTTTCTGCCGCCGCAGGTGCAGGCGGAGTTTGCCGGGTTGTTCTGGCTGGTGGCGGCGTTGGTGGCGGCGGTGGGGATGACGGTGGCGCATTTGTTCGTAATGGCGAGGATGTTTCCCTCGCAGAACGAGGCGCCGCTGCCGCGTGCGCACATGGAGCGTCAGCTGTCGGAAATGGGCGCGCTCAAGCCGGGGGAATGGATTGCCGCGGCGGGGTTTGTCTTCTTTCTCGTCGGGTGTGCGACGGTGGCGTGGCATCAGGTGAAGCCGGCGTATCTGGCGGGCTGCGTGCTGCTGATTCTGCTGCTCACCGGCACGTTGCTGCGGAAAGATTTTCAACGGCAGGTGGACTGGCCGATGATTTTTTTCCTGCTGGGGATGGACAGCATGATGCGGATCATGGATCACCTCGGGTTGGCGCAGGCGTTGGCGGCGGCGACGGGGCAGGTGTACGGATTTGTGGACGGAAGGATCGTGTTCTTCCTTCTGGCGACTTTGCTGACGACGTTGGCTGTGCGCTTGGTGCTTCCGGTCACGGCGGGGATGCTGACTTCGGTGATAATTCTGCTGCCGGTAGCGGCGGCGCAGGGGATTCATCCGTGGATCTGTGTTTTCAGTGCGGCGGTGTTCAGCGACATCGCGTTTTTCCGTCATCAAGGCACCAATGGCATTTTGCAGATTCGCTCGTCAGGCTTGTTCGAGGTCGGCGATGAGAGGAGCTTTCTGCGCTACAACCTGTGGATGAACTTGGCGCGGGTGGTGGTTGTGTTCGCCTCGATTCCGTGGTGGCAATGGCTGGGATTCCTATGACAAAGTTCTGGAAAAATCTTTTGATCGGCGGGTTTTTGGTGGCGTTTGTCGTGCTGCTGGGATTTTTCAACGCCACGAAGCCGCGGATTCTGGTCCTGCATTCCGCGGGAGAAGAATCTTCTTGGGCGCGACAAGTGGACCGTGGAATCCGCGAGGTTTTGGACAAAAACCGGCGTCCGCTTTCCGTCGAGTGGCATTACCTCGGCGTGGATGCGCCGACCTCCCAGCGCCGCGTGGGAGAAGCGAAAGCCGGGGCGCACCGCGCGATCGCGCGATTCAATCCGGACATCATCATCGCGGTCGATGACGAGGCGAACTCGCTGGTGGCGCGCGATTATGCAGGGCGATCACGT
>JBILDG010000015.1:0-17390 GCA_044352715.1 Chthoniobacterales bacterium
CCCCGCTTGCTCGCTTTTGGAATACATACCGTGGCTGCATGACTGGATGGAGGCGCCGGCCCAAGTTGTAGATGGGTATTACGTGGCCCCCGAAGTTCCCGGAGCCGGTATGACCCCGACGACGATAGCTCTCGAAACCATCAACTTGGCTTAAAAAATATGAACTCTGAAAAAGTTTATTCGTTGGCCGGTGAAACGGCGCTTATTACAGGTGGCGGAACCGGCATCGGGTTCGGTATTGCCCGCTGCATGATTATGTCCGGTGCCCGCGTGGTTCTCGTAGGCCGCCGTGAAAAAGAGTTGGCGGCGGCCTGCCATGAATTGGGTGCCGAAGCCTCATTTGTGGTCCAAGACATTACTAAATTCCAAGAGTTGCCGGGGTTGGTTCAGAAAGCCGAGAAGTCGACAGGGCACCCCGTTTCGATTTTGGTCAATAATGCGGGGATCCACCTCAAGAAACTCGCGGAGGAAACCACTGCGGAGGAGTTTCAATCGGTGCTCAATACCCACGTCGTTGCGGCTCATGCGCTGACCAAGGCATTCATTCCCGGCATGGTCCAGCGCGGGCATGGAAATGTGCTCTTCACCTCTTCGATGTCAGCTTTCATGGGCCTGACAAAGGTGGTGGCCTATGCGGCAGCCAAGAGCGCTTTCTTCGGAATGGTCGCAACCCTCTCGGCGGAGTTGGCTGCCAAGGGGGTCCGGGTCAATGCGATTGCTCCCGGCTGGATCCACAGCGCGATGACTCAGAGTGCGCTGGACAACGACCCGGAGCGTAAGGCCAAGGTCATGGCGCGTATTCAAATGGGTTGCATGGGGCAGCCTGACGACATCGGTTGGTCGGCTGTTTTTCTTTGTTCTCCGGCAGCAGGTTATATCACCGGGGTGACATTGCCGGTGGATGGGGGAGCCGTGGTTGGCTTTTGATTCATGAATCAGCATCCTTGTGCTGCGCCTATGACCGGCATCGTTGATACGCACGTGCATCTGTGGGATCCCGGTATCTTTCGTTACAGCTGGCTGGATGATTTGCCGTCGCTGAATCGCCCATTTCTGCCGAATGATTTTTCCGCCACCAGCTTTGGGAAAGGCGTTGCAAAAATGGTTTTCGTAGAATGCGGGCGTGAACCCCATCAAGCGCTGGATGAGGTTGACTGGGTGTGCCGCATGGCGGAGACCGTGACATCCTTGTGCGGTATCGTTGCCCACGCCCCTTTGGAGAAAGGGGCGGCTGTCCGTGAAGATCTGGAGAAATTGGCGAGGCGACCGCTGGTAAAAGGCGTTCGCCGATTGCTGCAAGGTGAAAGCGATGCCAGCTTCTGCCTGCGAGCAGAGTTTGTTGCCGGCGTGAGAATGTTGGCCGACCATGGGTTCACGTTCGACCTGTGCATCCGGCACGAGCAATTGCCGACTGCAACGGAATTGGTGAAACGAGTTCCGGAGGTGAGGTTTATCTTGGATCATTTCGGCAAGCCACCGGTGAAAGCGGGCGGGGTTGAACCTTGGGCGGCGGATTTGAAAGCGTTGGCTCTTCAGTCCAACGTAAGCTGCAAGATCTCCGGGTTGACTACCGAAGCCGACTGGCAAGGGTGGACCGTCGAGCAGCTTCGTCCTTATTTTGAGATTGCGATGGAAGCTTTTGGCTCCGACCGAGTCTTGTTCGGCGGAGACTGGCCTGTGAGCACATTGGCAACGGGCTACGGGCGGTGGTTGGAGGTGGTTTCTGAGTTGTCGGAAAAGATCCAAGGAGTCGACTTGACCAAGCTCTTCCGGACAAACGGGGAAAAGTTTTACGGTCTATGACATGCTGCAAATCGTTTCTATGTTTTTTTTCACGAGAGTAATTGTGGTTGAAGAATGTGTTTATGACCTACCTAAGCAGGCCGCCTGCCCGGACTTTCACCACGGACAAAACACCTTATGATAAAGGTAATCGTTTCAGCGCTTAGTCTTACGATGTTGCCGGTCACGACCGGCCAAGCCTCGGATTCATCGACTCCAGCGCCGTTCGTCTCCGGTGATCGCTGGGGCGTTCTGGGAGACAGCATCACTCGAAGCGGTCAGTATCACCGGTATATCGAACTTTTTTACCTGACGCGATTCCCGTCGATGTCGCTGGAAGTGATCAACTGCGGTATTTCTGGAGATACCGCGCACGGCGCCCTGCAGCGTTTGCAGTGGGACTGTCTTGAGGCGAAGCCAACGGTTGTCTCGATCATGCTCGGTATGAACGACGTTAGACCGGCTCTCTACAATCCCGACAATCTGCCTTCCGACGTCGAAATCCAGCGGTCCAAAGCTGCGGAAACATACAAATCCTCGATGCAAAAGTTGACCGAATGTTTGGTTGCTGCGGGTGTGAAAGTCATTTTGATCACGCCGTCCATTTTCGATGACACGGCGGAGTTGCCGCGCAAGAACAGTCCGGGTTGTGGTGCCGCTCTCGCCGCTTTTGCCGACCGTGTGCGGGAAATAGCCCGGGAGTTTAAAACCGCTCTGGTCGATTTCAACGCGGTCATGACATCTATCAATTTGACCCGGCAGAAGACGAACCCCGGTTTCACTATAGTCGGTGGCGATCGCATCCACCCAACGGCACCTGGGCATTTCGTCATGGCCTATGAATTTCTGCGCGCGCAGGGACTCGATGGTCCTGTATCCCGTATCGAAGTAGACGCCGCTTCAGGCCAAACCGGTGTGTTGCAGAACTGCGAGGTGAAGGATCTGAAAATCCAGTCCGGGCGGGTTGTGTTCACAAGCCAGGAAAACTCGCTGCCATTTCCCGTCGAAGCAGCAGCCTCGTCGGCCTTGGAATTGGTGCCGTTCATGCAGGAGTTCAACCGGCAAATTGTGGCGGTGCGAGGATTGGATCCGGGCGACTATACGTTGAAAATTGACGACCAAGAAATCGGCAAATTCGCGGCGGAGCAACTGGCTGAGGGCGTTGATCTGGCGGGTCGTGCGGATACCCCTCAAGCAAAGCAAGCGGCCGAGGTTTTGGCTGCCCTCGGGAAAAAATGGGATGTTGTGGCGAGGCTTCGCAACATTGCTGTTTGCGAGCACGCCGCGTGGCCCGATGCGGCACGTCCCATCGACCCTGCAGAAATGCAGGCGAAACTGGATGCCCGGGCAAAGCGAGCCGGCAACAATCCCTCGGTAAACGAGGCTCATAGTCAATATCTCGTAGACAAGCCCCGCGAGGCAGATTTCCGAGCCGAGGCGGCGCAGGCGGCGGAGACTGCCCGGTTGCTTGCGCAACCCAAGCCCCATACGTTCACGATCGAGCGTGTGGGGATCCAACCCGTTGAATGAAGAAATCCTCAGCCATGCAATACCGTGCACTAGGCAACACCGGTCTCCTTGTTTCCACCCTGAGTTTTGGTGCCTCTTCTTTGGGAGGCGTTTTTCACGACGTGCAGGAGTCCGAGGGCCTGCGCACGGTCCACCTCAGTCTTGATGCAGGCATCAATTTCATCGATGTCTCTCCTTATTACGGTGAAACTCGCGCGGAAACGATGTTGGGCAAAGTCCTGAAGGGCGTTGCGCGCGATCGCTATATTCTCGCCACCAAAGTGGGCCAATATGGAAAGTCGGAATTCGATTTTTCCCGGGCACGCGTGTTGCGCAGTTTGGACGAGAGCCTCGAGCGGCTGGGGGTAGAGTATATTGATCTCCTGCAGTGCCATGACATCGAATTTGCCGAGATCGACCAGATCGTGACCGAGACCCTTCCTGCGTTGGCGGAGCTCAAGGCGGCTGGACGCATCGGGCATATCGGTATCACCGGTTTGCCATTGAAGGTTTTTCGGGATGTGATCGATCGCGTCCCGGATGGTCTGGTTGAAACGATTCTCTCTTTTTGTCATTACGAACTCAACGATCACTCCCTCGAAGACCTGCTGCCTTACATGAAGTCCAAAGGCATCGGTGTTATCAATGCCGCTCCGACCGGAATGGGGCTTCTGACCGGCCGTCCACTGCCGGATTGGCATCCGGCCGGTCAGGTGTTGCGGGGTTGCTGTGCCAAGGCGGTTGAGTTTTGCCGGAAGGAGGGAATTGACATAGTCAAGCTGGCGATCCAGTTCTCCATCCATCATCCTGGTATCGCCACAACGTTGGTTGGAAGCGCAAACCCCGAGAACATGGCCCGCAATGTGGAGTATGCCGAGTCACCGATCGATTTTTCCGCCATGACTGCCGTGCTTGAAGTGCTGCAACCGGTGCACAACCACAACTTCACCCGGGGACGCCACGTGAATCAGGATCCTTTATACCCACCATCATGAATCAAGTTGTTTTGAACAAACCGGGAGATTTTACTCTTAGCAAAGTCTCGGACCCTGCTAGGAAACCAGACGAAGTTTTGGTCCGTGTTCAGCGCATCGGAATTTGCGGAACAGATATCCACGCCTTTCATGGCCGGCAGGCATTTTTCAACTAACCCGCGTGTGCTCGGGCACGAACTTGCTGTCGAGGTGCTCGAAGTACCCGCTGGGTGCGAGAGTCTTCACCCGGGCGACCGATGCAGTGTAGAGCCTTACTTAAACTGTGGACAGTGCCAGTCCTGTCGTAACGGGAAAACAAACTGCTGCGAAAAATTGCAGGTGCTCGGAGTCCATACCGACGGTGGAATGCAAACCTTGCTGTCGCTGCCTGTTCGCAAATTGCACAAAGGCAATCAGCTTTCGCTCGATCAGCTTGCCCTTGTCGAGACGCTTGGAATCGGGGCGCACGGCATCGAGCGCGCGGATGTGAAGGCAGGGGATTATGTTCTGATAATCGGAGCCGGTCCCATTGGTGTCAGCGCCTTGATTTTTGCGCTGGCTCGCGGAGCGCGTGTTGCTGTGATGGATGTCAGCGAGCACCGCCTTGCTTTCTGCCGCAGACAGTTTGGAGGTGCAGCGACCGTCAACGCCTTGGGAGGCGATATCGCGGCAAAATTGCGTGAAATAGGGGGGGGAGAACTTCCTCTGGCGGTTGTCGATGCCACCGGAAACCAGGCGTCCATGCAGGGATGCTTTGACTTCGTGGCACACGGAGGATGCGTGGTCTATGTGGGGCTCTATGCCGGGGCGATCACTTTCGACGATCCGAATTTTCACCGTCGTGAACTGACCCTCTACGCAAGCCGCAACTCACTGCCCTCGAAGTTCGAGGAAATCATTGCGCTGATTGCTTCGGGAAAAATCGTTACCACTCCTTGGATAACCAGACGCCTTGCGCTCGAAGATGTTCCCAGTAAGTTTTCCGAAGTTACCGCCGACCCATTGCTTCTCAAAGCAATGATTGAGGTCTGACTTGCAGAGATCAATGAAGTCTGGAGCAAGAATAGTGCTTTTGGTGCTGGTTTTCCCGCCAGTGGCTTGTCTGGCGGAAGTCAGCCTTCCGTCATGTTTTTCCAGCAACATGGTGTTACAGCGGGATGTTCCGGTGAAACTGACAGGCTGGGCCGATGTCGGCGAGCAGGTGCGAGTCAAAGTGGGTGACCGTGTGGTAGCCGAGACTATCGGGGAAGGCCCGGACACCGCTTGGGCGGTGACCTTGCCGGCAAGTCCGGCCGGCGAAGTTCCCGACCTGACCGTCGAGGGCAAAAACAGCATAACGCTGACCAATCTTCTGTCCGGAGAGGTGTGGGTCTGTGCTGGCCAGTCAAACATGGAGATGACTCTCGGCGAGGGGCCGTGGTGCAGTTATGGCGGGGTAGAAAACGCGGCCCGGGAGATTGCGGCGGCCGATCATCCTCAGATCCGGTTTTTCACCTCCGGCACAAAAACGCCATGGCAGATTTGCACGCCCGAGACAGCCAAGAAGTTCTCCGCCGCCGCTTATTTTTTCGGACGGGAGCTGCATCGATCGCTCGGGGTGCCGGTTGGTTTGGCTGTGGCGGCGGTGGGTGGCACACCGGCGGAATACTGGACACCGAGGGAGGCGCGGGAAGCCATGTCTGGTTTTCCGGAGGAATTGGCGAAGGCAAATAAAATCATGCAAAGCGAATTGAAGGTAAAATTCGACACCGAGCGTGAGGCCATTCAGGAGTGGCGGAAGGCCGTCGCCGTAGCTCGGGAGAGGGGACAGTCGGAGCCGGAACGCCCGATGCCACTGTTGACTCCCGAGCAGCAGGAAGAAGTGAGAAGTGCGATCCACGCGGTTTCTCCCGGCAGTGGCTATGAAGCGAGGGTCAAGCCGTTGACGGGGATGACAGTGCGAGGCGTTACCTGGTACCAAGGAGAAAGCAATGTTCCGCGGGCTCATGAATATGCCAAGTTGATGAAAGTGCTGATTGAGGGATGGCGCAGTGCATGGGCGCAGACCGATTTGCCGTTTTTGATGATGCAATTGGTGAACTTCGGAGATGGGTCTACAACTGCAGCGGGTCCGGGTTGGGCCAAGTTGCGGGAAGCCCAGCAATCGGTCGCTGACTCCGTTCCGGGCGCCGCGTTGGCCTCGGGGATCGATATCGGAGACCCGGGCAATATTCATCCCAAGAACAAACAAGAGGTGGGGCGTCGTTTGGCCCTGCTTGCCCTCAATCGTATCTATCAAAAGGATGTTGTTGCCCTTGGGCCGCGCGTCACTGCATTGCGGCGGGATGATGCGAAGGTGTTGCTGTTGTTTGACCCCGGCGGAAAGAATCAGCGCGTAGTCCTGAAGGGTAACAATGGTTTCGAGTTGGCAGGAGCCGACGGAAAATTTCTACCGGCGTCGGCTGTCCTTGGCCCTGATGGCAACGAAATCATCGTGGCAGCAGATAAGGTCGCCGATCCGGTCCAAGTTCGCTATGCTTGGGCGAACAACCCCCCGGCGACGATTTACAATTCGGCCGGATTGCCAGCCGCCCCGTTCAAAAAATCAGTGGCCGAGGTGTCTGGTTCTGCTGAAGGGGAGTAGGCTGGTTGTCGGCTTGTCGCCGAAGATATGCGTTGGGGTAGGGCGCGGTTCGGTCGGACTTCGGAAGTCGCCCGAGTCGATTTAGTCAACGTGGAAAACCTCCTCTGCGTCCGCCCACCAACCGCCGCTCTTAATGTCAACGTCGGGCAATGGTTGCTGGCAGGGTTCGCAGAGTGCCCACCATTCTTGTGTCCGCTTGTCAGCAGCCATAGCGGCCATGTCGCCAGCAAAGTCCGATCCAACGTATTCAAAGTAGCTGAAGAGGTAAAAATGCCCGTCGGGCAATTGACGCAGAAAGATGGAATAATTGCGGATGTTGGATTGGCTGATTTGCCTCAGCACGTCCGGCCACACGGAGGCGTGAAGTCTTTTGTATTCGGCGAGTTTTTCGGCGCGGACTTCGATGAGATGGGCGTAGCGCTTCATCGGTGTGTTCTCGGTTCTGTCCAAGAGATCCTGAGCCTATCAAGCTGGCAGCAATCGCAGCAGGTCCTCGTGCGGGCGGGAGATGACTTCTGCTGCGATGAGTTTGCCGCGCTCGCCGACAGCTTGTGCTCCGGCTTCGAGAGCGGCTTTCACGGCGGCCACATCGCCTTTGATAATGATGGTAACGTAAGCGGCGCCGATCTTTTCCTTGCCGACCAACTCAACATTGGCGGCTTTGAGCATGGCGTCGGTGGCGTGGAGGATGGCGGTGAGGCCTTGGGTTTCGAGGATGCCGAGGGCGGCGGGTAGTGTTTTCATGGTGGCGAGGTTGTTGGAATGATCGGTGGGCAGCAAGTATTCGCGCCCGCCGTAAAGGGGGTTGATCGAGTTGGGTGCGGTGGTGGCTTTGTCCAAGTCTCTTTCCGGCGCGTCGAGAATGGTCGAGGAGACAACTTTGGCGCCGAGTTGGCGCACGCGTTCCGTCGCGGCCTCCAAGGCGGCGCGCACCGCCCCGGGATCCCCGGAGAAACGGGAGAGAATGACCTCGGTGCCGATTGGTTCGAGACCGAGCAGGGTCACGCGGGCGGCTTTGAGCGCTGCGTCGCAAGCCAGCGCCGTGACGCCGAGAAAAGGTGTCTCGAGAAGTCCAAGGCTCATTGTTGCGCGCGGATCACGTTGCGGACGATGGCTTCAACCGTGGCCCGCAGTTCACCGTCGGGAACAGACGTCTTGGTTCGGCAGGCATGGGCGGCTTCGGAGAAACCGCACTCGGTGAGGACGCAGGCGATACGTGCGCGAATGTCGTCCATGAGGGCCATCTCCGCAGCGGAGAGCGGAAAGCGGGCGCGGCCGGGAGCAAAGCCGCGCAACTCATAGCCGGCGCGGAAGCCTTCGGGGAAATTCGGCGCATTGACCATCAGCGAGAACAGATCGAGGAGTTTGTATTGCACGCGCTTGGCTTCGGCCCAGTTACCCGCTCGGGCTTCGCGGTAAATCTTCATGATAACCTCCGGCACGACGCCGGCGCTGGAGAGCGTGCCGCCGTCGCCTCCCATGAAGAGCGTCGCGCAGAGAAGCTCCTCCCAGCCGATGAGAACGGCAAAGTCCGGACGCTGCGGTTTTATTTCGTGCAGCACCTGTTGGAAACGCGGCATGTCACGCGAAGTGTCCTTCGTGCCGATGATGCGCGGGCAGTCCAAAGCCAGACGCTTGAGCACGGGCACACTGATCTCGTTGGCAAAGGCCGGGATGTTGTAGATGACGATGTCGATGGGTGATTTCGCAGCCAGTTCGCGGAAGTAAGCCTCGATACTTTCCTGCGTGAGTTTGAAATAATACGGGCCGGTGATGGAAACCGCCCGGCATCCGAGGTCGGCACAGAAGCGGCACATGTCCAACACGAGATCCACGTTCGGCTCGGCGGCCCCCGCGAGGATCGGACGGCCCCCGGCTTCCTCGGCCACGATGGTCACGACGCGCTTGCGCTCCTCGTAGCTCAGGCGGATGAATTCGCCCATGCTGCCGTTGGGATAAAATCCGGTGACACCTTTCGAGGCGAGCCAGCGGATGATGCGGCGCAGCTCGTCTTCGTTGATGCGCCCCTGCGCATCGTAGGGAACGATGTTGGGGACAAAGATGCCGGTGAGTTGTGCGTTCATGTGTCGAGTGAGTAAATACGGCGGGCGTTGCGGCTGAGGATGGCCTCCCGGTCGGATGAATCCAAGCCGGCCAGGAGTTCGAGGGTCAGGTCGCACCACGCTTTCAGCCCGCTTCCCAGATTGCAGACCGGCCAATCCCCACCCCAGACCAGACGCCCGGGGCCGAAGGCCTCGATCATGGTGTCAACATATGGTCCCAGTCCCTCGACGCTGCGCTGGTCGGGGCGGGCGTAAGCGGTCAGGCCGGAAATTTTGCCGTACACGTTCTCCTCGCGGGCGAGTTCGGTGATGGCTGCTTGCCAGGCCACAAAGCCCGGACCATGGGGTGCATCGTTACCGCCGATGTCAGG
Organism: Chthoniobacterales bacterium; assembly: GCA_044352715.1. GTDB lineage: Bacteria > Verrucomicrobiota > Verrucomicrobiia > Chthoniobacterales > JACTMZ01 > JACTMZ01. Next base: position 9,323 of record JBILDG010000015.1, read on the forward strand.
AACGCCGCAGTGATCGAGGATGAAAGAGGTGCCGGGGCAGGCGCGGACCAGATCCAGAGCCACGCCCAGTTGCCGCTGTAGAACACAGAGGTCGAAGTTGTGTCCGAGACGTCCCAAGAGCGCGATGTTTCGGCGGAAGACGTGGCTCTGCGAAAGTTCATCCGGTTGGGTGTGAAGCACGCGGCGGATGCCCTTGAGCTTCGGGTGGGCAATGCGTCGGAGATATTCTTCGCAATCCTCGCGTTCCGGCCGGGCGGCGGCGACTACGCCCCAGATGTCGTTGGCAGCATCGTCGGCCAACCGGCAGAAGTAACCGGCTTCTCGTGATGACAGCTCTTCATCGACATCCACTTCCATGAAAATGGTCGCTTCAATACCGCAGTCTTTCGCAGCCGCGCGGTATTCCTCGATCCGGAAGTTGCCTTGCAGGGCGGGAAAGTCCTTGGCCCAGCTGTAGGAAAATTCGGCCGGGTAGAGCAGATGCTGGTGGGTATCGATCAAGATGATTTCAAATGCGAGGTCGGCTGGGTGCAGGCGCGGTCGAGGTGGACATAGCCACCATCGACGAAAAGCAGTTGTCCGGTAGTGTGTGAGGACTTCGGTGAAGCGATGAAAACAACCGCATCAGCAATCTCGGAGGTCGTGGTGGTGCGTCGCCCCAAGGGAATAGTCTGGTCGAGTTGCCGGCGGGCGGCTGCCGGATCAGGAGCCTGGGCCAACCAGCGCTCGTAAAGAGGGGTGATCACCTCGGCCGGGATCACGCAATTGACGCGGATGCCATGGCGGGCCAGATCGAGGGCCCATTCCCGGGTGAGGGCATTCATCGCTCCCTTGCTGGCCGCATACCCGCTCGTTCCGCCTTGGCCGGTCACCGAGCATTTCGAGCCGATGTTGACGATATTGCCCCCGGAAGCGATGAGGTGATCGAGGGCGTGGTGCACGAGGGAGAAACACTGGACGATATTTTTTTCCAGAGAATCCCGGAAGTCCTGCACGCTATGGCGGAGACCGACGGCATCGTTGCCGCCCGCGTTGTTCACGATCACATCGATGCGACCATGTCGTGCCGCGACGGTTTGCACGGCGGTTTGGACGGCGTGTTCGTCGGTCAGTTCAACGTGCAGAGATTCCACCCGATGCCCCAGGGCGGATTCTTCGGCGATGATGCGTGCGGCGTCTTCCGGATTCCGTCCGAAGATGCAGACCACAGCGCCCTCCGCGGCAAAGGCCCGGACGATGCCTTCGCCGATACCGCGGGCTCCGCCGGTGACAATGACAACTTTGTCGTTGAGTTCGAGATTCATTGGTTTGCAGGGTGACAGCCGGGACCGACCGGTTCGAAATACTTGTAGCCTAAAACAAATTCCTGGTGGCCGAGGGATTCCGAAGCGGTGGGATGAGCGTCAGCCACACGACCAACCAAGTCGTAAATCTCGTCGCCCACTTCGTCGAGGGTGCCCCGGTTTTCCAAGATTCTTCCCGCGTCCACATCCATATCTTCGGACAAAACCCGGTAGGTTTGCGGATTGGCGCAGACTTTGATCACCGGGGAGATGGCTGAACCGACGACGGAACCGCGGCCGGTGGCAAAAAGGATGATATGGGCTCCGCAGGCAATGAGTTCGGCAATCTCCGCATTGTCGTTGATGTTGGGAAAACCGAAGCGCACTTCGCCGTCGGGGACAACATCCAGCAAATAAAGGCCGCCCTGGCGTGGGATATCACCCGGTTTGATCAACCCGGCGATCTCCGAAGATCCACTTTTCGAGTAAGCTCCCATGCTTTTCTCCTCCTGGGTGGTGAGGCCGCCGTCGGCATTGCCCGGAGCGAAGCTACCATGGCCCAGGGTTGCATAATAGCGCGCTGCTTTTTCCACGGAGGCGGCCAGTTCCTTGGCGAGCGCCGGAGTCCGGGCGCGGGCGGCCATGATTTGTTCACATCCGATCAGTTCGCCTGTCTCTTCGAATATGCAGGTCGCGCCGGCGGCGACTAGACGGTCGAAAGCGCGGCCGATACCGGGGTTGGCAGTGATCCCGCTGGTGCCGTCACTGCCGCCGCAAATGGTACCCACCGAAAGTTCCCCGATACTCATCGCGGCTCGCCGAGCGGCTTGCATCCGCGTCAGCATGTTTCCGATCAGCGCCCGACCGGCGGCGATCGTCGATCTGGTGCCGCCGCTTTGCTGGATCACGAGCAGTTCGCAACTCCGTCCCGTTTCACGCACGGCCTCGAGCAGGCCTTTGCGATTGAACCCCTCGCACCCCAAAGAGAGCAGCAGCACGCCGCCGACATTCGGATGCGTGCAGAGGGACTGCAACATGCGGAACGAGTATTCATTGGGGTAGCAGCCCCCGAAGCCGAGCAGGTGCACGCCTTGGTCCCGGTAGGGAAATTGAATCTCCCGGGCGACATGGTGGGCGCACTCCACCAAGTAAACCACGGCGAGGGTGTTGCGGATGCCTTTGCGGCCATCCGATCGCAAGTAGGCATTTTGCGTCAGCAAGCTCATGCGTTGAAATGGAAGTGACGGTCCGGTTCCAAGGTGTAAGTGGGTAAATAGTCGCTCTGCAAATTGTGAAGATGCACATGATCGCCTGTGCGGATATCTGCCGTGGCCGATCCGATCGGAGCTCCGTATTTGAAAATTTTACCGCCAGCCGGGATGTCGCACACCGCCAGCTTGTGCCCCGGTCCCAAGGCACAGCTCACGCGGTGCGGACGACCTTCGATAATGACTGTTTCCCCGGCATCCACGCTGCGGGTGAGAACGACAATATTGTCATGCGGGGCCAAGCGGATGGTGTCCATCGGTTAAAATTTGCGGAACTGCAAGTAGGCCTCTACAGGATCAACTCCCTGCAAAATCGCCGTTCTGACTTTATTTTCCGTCCGGAGCACCTCCTCGACCTTGAGGGTCACTTCTTCAACGATCTCGTGGGGAATAATCAAAGCCCCGTCTCGGTCTGCCATCAGGTAATCGCCCGTGCGGATAGGAACACCCCCGATCACGATCGGTTCCGCAAAGCGATCGGGAACCCAGCGTCCGACCACGTCCCGCGGGGTGTGGTAACGAAACCAAACCCGGAGTCCGGTCTGTTCGATTTTCACCGTATCGCGGCACCCTCCATCGCACAGGTAGCCTTTGACGCCTTTGTAGACAAAAGTTTCGGCCGACAGTTCGCCCATATGGGCCAGCGTGTCGTCATTCGGTTGGCAGACGACCACGCTGCCCTGTGGGGCCCGGGAGAGCATTTTGGTCCACTCCAGCAGTGTGGTATGTCCGTCGACCGTGAAATCCGCATGCCCGCTCACGGTGAAAATCCGGCCAGCCAAGGGCCGCCCAGGATCCAAAGGACGGATCGACCGCGGCAGAATCTGGTCGGGGTATCCCATGGAGCGAAGCACGTCGTAGACCGCTCCGGAGTAGCAATTTTCCAACCGTTCCCCGTAACCGTCACAATAGTTCGTTTCGGGTTTTTGTGGTTTGGTCATGGGTGCATAATGTCCGGCTGGATAATATCAAAAGCAATAATATTTATTACAAAAAATAAAAGAGTGCTTGCCGTAGTTTTATTTAAGGGATTGCCGAAGTTTTGCGCAGCTCTCTTTCAACTGGGATTGGATCCGGGTCATGTAAGGTTCGGTTGTTGGCATCTTGATGGCCATGACCAGAGCTAAGACACCGAGGAGGGTGTTTGTGGCTCATGAAGTCCGTGGTTGAATACGATCACAGCCCATTTCTTTCCATTCTTGAGCCAACGATTGAGTCCGTAATGGCCGAGAGCTGTCTTGGTTGCGTCGCAATTGGCGGGTACACGTTGGATGTTGGCAATTTCCACCAGTTCGCGCCGAACAGTTGGCGAGTAGGCGATGGAAGCCGACTCGCCCATCAGCAGCGCCCGCGGCAATGCAAGGTCGTCGGTAACTGGAGCACATTAGTCGACTGGAGCTTTCTTCCTCGGTGCCGGATTGGCATCCGCCCCCCCTGGAGCGAACGGGATATTCGGGTCGCGCAGTTTTGTTGGTTGCTCGGCGAGAAGAAGGTCGGCACGGATCAGCAACAACATCGAGACTAAAACAAGCTTGAAGGCCAGGGTTTTCATGGTGGCGGGGTTTGTTTGATAAATTTTGTTGCCAAGGACGAGTCGCTATCGCCCGGACTTCGTCGGCATGATGATTGTGCCGATCACTCCGTGATAGCGACATCGACAGCCCCTGCGTCATGGGAGAGGACCAACGTGAGAGTACGGCTTTTCTCGTCCCATCGGTTGACCTTGGCGGCTGTCGGCGGGGTAATGGTGACCTTCGGTTCAGATTTGAGCATCAGGCTGACTTCTGTTGGCCGCTCGGGGTATTCCGAATTGGCTTGGAGCCAGAGTTGCTTGCCCCCCGAGGTGAACTTGCCCAGCAAATAAGCATGCGGGCCGATTTTCCCGGAGATGGTTTCGAAGGCACCGCGGTCTTTCAGCGGCACGGAGTAATTTTGTATTTCGTCGAGGTTCTCGTTGCTGTTGAGCACGGTCAGGGTGTCGCCGACGATGTTCACCAGCGCATCGCCCGTATACCAAGCGGGGTAGGCGGCATCGAAGATTTCGCTGACTTTGGCGGTATCGCTGAGTTGCGAAAGCGGGAGGACCTTGATCTCCTTGCCTAGCTCACGTTCGCCCTGGGGAAGGATCGGGAAGTAGTGGTAACGGCCGGTATTGGGGAAAAACTCCATCAGCGTGCCCGGATGAACGCCAATATCACGGAAACCGTAAGTGCCGCGGTAAACGGATTCCCATTCGTAATAATATTGATCGCCGTCCTCCTTCTTCGGAACCCCATCGTTGTATATGGCAAGCTTAACGTTGCGCAGCAGCTCCTCCCTCGTTGGAACCAGTTTGTGGTCGATCACGGCGCGCATGAACGGCAGGCAAAACTGGTGGAAGGTGGGTAGCAATTCGCCGTCCGTTGTCCAGAATGCGGCCGGATTGCGGTAGGCGGCATCGGTGATTTCCGGCATTCCTTTTTCGGCATATTTCCAATCCCGGGGAACCGGCATGGTGCCGACCTGACCCTCGAAGCTGAACACCGAGCAACCGCGGGACAATCCCATCACGAAGTTCAGCGTCCAGAATACGCGGGGCATCAGTGTCACATCGCCGCCCCGCTGGCCCATGATTTCGCCGAGCTTGCGGAAGCCCACTTGCTGCCAATACCAGCCGCCGTCCTCCCACGCCCCTTGGGCTAGAATGTCTCCGGCCAGGTAAAGCCCGAGGACAGCGCTCTGGGTCGCAAACTGGCGGTGCAGGATGTTATTCTTCTGGGCTAAGATCAGGTAATCTTTGTACTCCTCCATGAACTTTCCTTTGATGTCATAGAGGGACTGTATTTTGAGATCGCTGGGGTAGGATCCATCGGCATCGTAGAAGATGCGTCCATATTTACCGCAGAGCTTGAGCAAGCGCTCGGTGTATGTGGTTCTTTCGTCTCCCGTGTAATGGGCCGACATGGTTTCCCCCACTTGAATGCCGATGATGTTGGGATAGGTCTGGAACAACTCTTCCACCATCGAGAGAGGTTCCCAATTGGTCATGGTGACCGGGCCGTGTGTGCGGAGGAATGTCCGCATGTTCATCTCTTGGATCGGGCGAAAATAGCCGATGAAGTCGTCGGTATTGTGGACTCTCGTGCTGAAAACCACATGCGGTTTGATGTCCTCGGGGAGGGTGTCCTTGAACCGGCTCCAATCCGGAACCCGGCATCCTTCCATGGTGAAAATCGGGTTTTCCGGTGTCGGCTTGAAGATGACCGGTTTTTTCGCGATGTCTTTGTTGAGCGTGAAGGTGCGGACCTCCGACCATTCGCCGGGTCTGCCTTCCTCCATGGCGCGGACGCGCCAATACCATTTGCCGGCGGCGGGCAGTTCCGCATCGGTAGGCATGTAATAAGGTTTTGAGACTTCCGAACGGATATTGAGGGTGGTCGGAGTTTTGAAACTGCTCGAGCGTGAAAGTTGTAGCTCGTAGTCGATGGACCCCCGGACTTGGTGCCAGCGGTAGAAGGTCGCGATGTCAGTCAGTTCGACTTTGTTCGAGGGGAGGTCAAGTTTGGGGGCGGCAAACGCGGAGGTTTCGAGGCTGAGCGACTCAAGCTTGGCGCCGGATCCTTGCCGAATCTCCAAAGCGTAAGTTCGGCGAGACAAAAGCCAACCAGTCGCTTGCGTAAAATCGATGCGGTGCGCGCCGGGTTCGTCGCACTCAAGCAACTCGATCGTCTTGCCGTCATCGGACTTCACTGCGATGGTGAGGGGGTCCCGCGGCGTTGTGCCGCTCACTTCGGCAACGAGACTGTAAGGACGCTTGAAATCCGTCTCGAGGAAGGTTCGGAGGGTGTTGCCATCGGCAATCAAGTTTTCATCGCCGCGCTTCCAGTTCAGGCGGTCGGCCTCTCCGGCTTTGACCGGGGAACCGTTGAGGTAAACCGTGCAAGCATCGCCGATGGTTGGGGTTTTGTCGTTGGTGACGTTTTGGAAAAGATAGCGGCCTTGGTTCCATACACCGACCTCCGCGCTGGTGGCGGCAATGGCAAAACCGAGTTCTAGGGGCTCTTTTTTGCTGAATTCGTAGGGTTGGTTTTCTTGGATGTGGTCGAGCAAGCGGATGGAGTATCCGGTGTTGCTGATCACCCACACCGTGTTGCCCGGGATGAAGCGGACATCCGCATTCTTGAGCGTGGAAAAGACCAACCCGTTGCCGAGTTCCGAATCCACGCCGGCCCAGCAGCGCTCATTGCGCCAAGAGACCCGGGTGAAGCCGTTGTTTTTGCCGGAGAGCAGAACTCGGGGGCCTTCGGAGCTTGTTTTGGTCGTGTTGGCCACGCTGATACCGGATGCGGTGACTTCTTCGCCCGAGGCGGGAATGTCATATTTGAAGCGGAGTCGGCCTTGGAGCAACGGTCCGTATTCGCCCTTTAAGGCTGCACCGAGACCGACATAGGCCACGTTACGCGTCACTTTGTCCGTGCAAGTCCACCGTGTCTTGTAGATCAGCACCGGTTCGGCGGCATTGAGGGTATAGGTTTCTTCCCAGACGGTGTTTTTGCCTGCGCTTGGAAAGCTTTTGGTCAGAACGAGGGTAGCCGATCCGTCGGGATTGATCTTCGCTTTACCGCCGGTGATTTTTGCGCTTTCCGTTGAACGAAGCAGGCCCATGCCGCGGAGTTTTTCGTCCGAGTGATCCATGAGGCGTCCATGACGCTTGTCGGAGAGCCAGTAATCCAGTTGGTTGTCTTGGCAGATGTTGACTGCGGGGTCGGTGCTATAGGCGAGGGACCATTTGCCGTCTTTGTAAGAAAAGTTGATCAGGCCATTGCTCAAACTGGCGGTCCCGGTAGCCGCATCGAATGACGCGGAGGAGTTTGCGGTAGGGGAGCCCCACGCCTTTGCTTCCCGCAGCGTGAAATCCATACGCTCGCGGGGTTTAAGGGAAAGTATTGTCCGCAGCCCTGTCTGCCCGTTTGCCGTATGCTGGAAAACTGGAAAGACGGTGCCGTCCCGGCGAACGAGCTCGAATGGCTGTTCGGAGGGTTTCGGAACGCTTACCGTGGTAGCGTAAACCGGTTTATCGGCATTGTTGATGACGGTGAGGATGACTGGATCCTCGCCGAGGACGGTGAGGGGTGAAAAAAGGAGGGCGCATGCCGCAAAACTGCCACGGAGGTTCATAAGAATTTTTTGATGAGGGGTTAAAGTTTTAGACTCGGTCTTGGGCGAGTGTAAATACTTACAATAACAGATAGACTTGCTTCCTTTTGTTGCCAACTCAAAAATTGCTTAATAATAATATTTATCGTGAAAAATAATGCACCATCTTACATTGTGCCTGCTCTGGAGCGCGGCTTGGATCTGCTCGAGTGGATGGCCCGGCAACCCGAACCGGTGACCCTGACCGGCATTGCCCAAGGTTTGGGATTGGCCGTTTCGGAGGTTCAGCGTCCGGTGGCTTGTCTGCTGGGCCGGGGTTATTTGCACCGCCAGAGCAGCGGCGCTTATGTGTTGTCGGGTTTGTTGTCGCGTTTGGCTTCG
>JBILDG010000134.1:0-5429 GCA_044352715.1 Chthoniobacterales bacterium
ATGAAAATTCACCCTACCGCCATCGTGGCCGATGGAGCCAAGATCGCTGACGACGTCGAGATCGGGCCGTTTTCCATCATCAGCGCAGAGTCGGAGATCGGTGCGGGTTGTGTGCTCGGCGCTCACGTTATTCTCGAGCACCGCGTGGTGCTGGGCGAGGGAACGAAGGTGGGGCATGGGACGATTGTCGGAGGCAATCCGCAAGCGCTGGATTTCGACGAAGCGCGTCGCGATACGGGGGTGCGCATCGGCAAGCACAACACGATCCGCGAGCATGTGACGATCAACCGGGCGACGGCTGAAAACACCGATACCACGGTTGGTGACGATAACTTTCTTATGACGGGCTGTCATTTGGCGCACGATTGCCGGATCGGCAACAAGGTGATCCTGGCCAACACCGTGTTGATGGCCGGGCATGTGGAAGTGGATGACGGGGCTTTCCTCGGCGGTGGCTCGGTCTTTCATCAATTCATCCGTATCGGGCGATTGGCCATGGTGCGGGGCGGGTGCCGTTTCAGCAAAGACATCCCGCCGTTTTGCGTGGCAGCCGGGACGAATCTGGCGATGGGTCTCAACTCGATCGGTCTGCGCCGGGCGGGGTTGTCGGCGGAAGCCCGGATGCAACTCAAGCGGGCATTTCGATTGCTGTATGTGTCCGACCTGAATGTGAGTCAGGCACTCGAAACCGCGGGGCGGGAAACGTGGGGGCCCGAGGCGGTAATGTTTTTCGACTTCGTGCGTGGAGCGAAAAAGAAGGGCATCTGCGACTACGTCGGAAAGGGCGAGTCGGAGGAGTAAAGCTGACGGCACTGCTGTTTATTTTTTCAAACGAGCGGCAGCGATTGCCGAGAAAGTTTCGTAAACGTTGGATCGGTGTTCGCAAAAAAGGACGTCAATCTCAGGCGGTCCGGGGCGTTTTGTTCCTCGGTAGGCATAAATAATGCGATAGGAGCGGACTTTTACGCGGTAGTAGCCGTGCAAGTCATCTTCGAGTGCTTTTATGTCGCCCTTTTCTTCCTCAAGCAGACGTATGGCCTGGCGCAGTCGTTTGCGGGATTCGGGCGCTATACGCTTGATGTATTCGCTGACTTGATGCGCGACGTTGACTTTCATTCCTCTTCGTCGAGCACGGATAGGGGGTGGAATTTTGTTTTGCCAGCTTCGTAGTCACGGATGGCTTTCATGGCCTCGGGGTTGGCGAGGATTTCCATGGTTTCGAGGATGGCCTCGAAGCGTTCGGGTGAGAGGAGGTAGCCGACGACTTTGTCGCGGCGGGTGATGACGATGGGTTGCTCTGCCGCTTCGCGGACGACCGCGGGGAAGTTGGCTTGGGCCTCGGTGATGGAATACGTAGTAGCCATATGAATCTACGTAGAACACTTTCGTCGGGAAATCAACAGCAGCGTCCCCTGGCGGCGCGGCCGGCATAGTGCATGGTGTGGATAAATTTCCCGCCACCCGAGAGTCCGCGTTGCAGCGGCTCGAGGATTTTCTAACGATGGCCCCGCGATACGCGACGGCACGCAACCATGTCCTGCCGGGGCACCCGCAGGTCTCCCGTTTGTCTGCCGCGATACGACACCGATTGATCACCGAGCGTGAAGTGGTCGAGGCGGCGTTGCGGCGTCATCCGTTCCGAACGATCGAGAAATTCCTCCAAGAGGTGTTGTGGCGGGGGTATTGGAAAGGGTGGTTGGAGATGCGACCGCAGGTGTGGGACGACTACACGGACTCGGTGAGAAGGTTGTCCGGGAGATCTACCTTTGCACAAGCGGGGCGCGAGGTGGCGGAGGGCCGGTCGCGCTCGGGCATCATGAACCACTTTGCGTGCGAGTTGGTCGAGACCGGCTACCTGCACAATCACGCGCGGATGTGGTGGGCATCGTATTGGATCCACCACTGCGGACTGCCTTGGGAGTTGGGGGCGGGATTTTTCATGGAGCATTTGCTCGATGCCGATGCGGCGAGCAATGCGTTGAGTTGGCGGTGGGTGGCGGGCTTGCAGACGAAGGGCAAGACTTACATGGCGACAGAGCAGAACATCCGGAAGTTCTGTGCCGCGGAGATTTTGGAGAAGGCTGGCGGCGCAGAACTTGGCGACGGGATGCCTGGCAAGTGCGCGGCAAACGAAAATCTGCCTAACTATACGGTGAGCGAAACACATCACATCACGGAATACCCGACGGGTGATCGTGCGCGCCGTCTGGCGATTTTATTGCATGATGAGGATATGAGTCTGGAAAACAGTCCGGTGGCGGATCTCCGGCCAGAGATCTTGCTTCATTTTGTGCCGGAAACGGAAACGACACCGTCGTCACCGAAGGCAAGGTGGTTGGACATGGCGCGCGCGGATGCCGTGCGGCGCGCCCGGGAGCACTTCCGTTGCGAGGTGCGCGTCTTCCGGAATGCCGAGGAGTTGGCTCATTCCTGTCGCCGTGAGAGTGTCGAGGGGCTTGTCATGATGGAGCCTTTTGTCGGTCCGTTGCGCGATGAACTCCGGGAGTTGCCGGCCCATCTTTCCTCGGAGGGTGTCACCCTGTGCGGGCTGCGACGGCGCTGGGATGCGGCTTTGCAGCCGCATGCGGGGCGCGGTTTTTTCCCATTTTGGAACAGCGTCGGACGAAAGTTGGCCAAAGCCGGGGTGGAGGGAATCGTATGAGGGGTGTGGCCAAGGCGGATTTGCCGGAGAAGCTTTGTACGGCGTGCGGGCGTCCCTTCCGCTGGCGCAAAAAGTGGGCGCGCGACTGGGAGGCAGTGCGTTTTTGCAGCGATGCGTGCCGCAGCGGACGGCGGGAGCGTCAGCGGGAGAGGAACAATCGATGAGCACCGTTCCGGTGAATGTGGTGTGGTTCAAGCGTGACTTGCGGGTCGAGGACCACGAGCCGCTGATGCAGGCGGCGGCGGACGGGCCGGTGCTCGGGCTTTACATTTACGAGCCGGAGCTTTACCGCGCCGATGAGTTCGATCCCTCGCATTTGGAGTTTATCAATCAAGCTCTGGCCGAGCTTGAGCAGTCGCTGAACGCGTGTGGTGGCGTGCTGATCACCCGCCATGGCGAGGCAGTGGAGGTGCTGGACCGGCTGGCGAGCGAGTTGCCGGTCAAGGCTCTCCTGTCGCATGCGGAAACGGGCAACATGATCACTTACCGACGTGACCAGCGCGTGGCGGCTTGGGCGTCCCGGCGCGGCATCCGCTGGCAGGAGTTCCGTCAAGACGGCGTGGTCCGCCGGTTGCAGAAACGCGATGGCTGGTCGGCCCGTTGGGCGGAACGCATGAACCGTCCTGTGTTGGCGGCTCCGGAGCAGATCGCTTCGCCGCGCCACGTGCCGGGTGTCGGTTTGCTGGCGCCGGCAGACTTGGGTTTGTCTCCGAGCAGCAAGACCGCGGCCCAGCGCGGTGGCATGCGCGAGGCCGCAAACGCTCTTGTTTCTTTTCTGGAGGAACGCGGCGTGAATTACCGGGCGGATATGTCGAGCCCGGTGACGGGGTGGGAGGGTTGCTCGCGGTTGAGTCCGTATCTTGCGTTCGGCTGCATCAGCTTGCGGACGGTTCACCAAGCGGCGGTGCGACGGGTGGCCGAGCTTCGCGAAATCGAAAGGAGCGGGGGAGCGGTGGACCGGCGTTGGTTCGGTTCGCTGGCAAGTTTCGGAGCGCGGTTGCGCTGGCACTGCCACTTCATGCAGAAGCTGGAGGATGAGCCGCGCGTCGAGTTTGAAAATTTTTCCCGCGCCTTCGACGGTCTGCGCGAAGAATACTCCGTCACGCCGGAAGCCCGGGAAAGATTGCGGCTTTGGCAGGAGGGAAAAACTGGCTATCCGATGGTGGACGCCTGCATGCGTGCGGTGCGGGCGACGGGATGGCTGAACTTCCGCATGCGGGCCATGGTGGCGAGTTTCGCGTCTTACCATCTCTGGCTGCACTGGCGGGAGCCGGCGGTTTATCTGGCGCGGCATTTTCTCGATTTCGAGCCGGGGATACATTTCAGCCAGTTCCAGATGCAGTCCGGCACGACGGGCATCAACACCATCCGCATCTACTCGCCGGCCAAGCAAGCGCTCGAGCAGGATCCGAAGGGTGTGTTCATCCGCCGCTGGGTTCCCGAGTTGGCTGGCGTGCCCGAATCATGGCTGTCCCAACCGCACCTCATGCCGCCGGAGATGCAACAGCGCTGCGGTTGCGTGATCGGCGCGGATTATCCGGCGCCCATCGTGGACCATCAGGCTGCGGTCGCTGGGGCGAGGCAACGACTGGGGGCGGCAAGGAGGCGGCCGAATGCGGCGGCGGAAGCCAAGCGCGTGCTGGGCAAGCACGGGAGCCGCAAACGGACGGCACGTTTGTCAAAAAAGAGGTAGCGGCCCGCTCAGCCAGCGGGCCTACCATCAAGAAGGTAGCCTGTGCTACGCCTCGGCGTTTTCGGCTTCGGCTTCTTGGCTTTGGCTGACGACGGGGGCCATGGCTTGGAGTTTTTCGCCGTCGCCGAGGCCGATGAGGCGGACACCTTGGGCGTTGCGGCCGGTCATGCGGATCTCAGCCACGCGTGTGCGGACGCTTTGTCCGCCCGAGGTGATGAGCATGATCTCGTCGTTTTCACGAACGCTGAGGGCGGAGACGACCTCGCCCGTTTTGTCCGTGACTTTCATGGTGATGATGCCTTTGCCGCCGCGGTTTTGGAGGCGGTATTCGTCGAATTCGGTGCGTTTGCCCACGCCATTGGCGCCGGCCACGAGGAGGGTGGCGTCGGGGACGACAAGCGCGGTGCCGATAACAAAGTCGCCCTTGGCCGGGCGAATGCCCCAGACGCCGGTGGCGGTGCGGCCCATGTCGCGGATGTCTTCCTCGCTGAAGCGGATGCTCATGCCGTCCTTGGTGATGAGCACGACTTCGTTGTGTCCATCGGTCATGAGGGCGGCAATGAGTTCGTCGCCGTCTTCGATATTGATGGCGATGATGCCGCCTTTGCGGATGTTGCGGTAGGCGGAGAGGTTGGTCTTTTTGATGATGCCCGTCTTGGTGGCGAAGAGAATGTGGAGGTTTTCATCCCACGTCTCGTCCTTGCCGGCGCCGGTCTTCGAGGCGATGCGCAGGACGGCGGCGATTTCCTCGCCGGGTTTGAACTCAAGGAGGTTGGCGATGGAGCGGCCTTTGGCGGCGCGGCCCATCTCGGGGATGTTGTAGGCTTTCTCGACGTAGCAGCGTCCTTTTTTGGTGAAGAATACGAGGTAGTCGTGCGTGCTGGCGGTGAAGAGGTGCTCGACGAAATCGTCTTCCTCGTTCTCGGTCGTGGCCTCGCGGGTCTGCATGCCGATGACACCTTTGCCGCCGCGTTTCTGCGCGCGGTAGTTGCTGACCGCGGTGCGCTTGATGAAGCCGCGGTGGGTCACGGTGATGATGCAGCCCTCGTTGGTGATGAGGTCTTCGATGTTGAT
>JBILDG010000135.1:0-5409 GCA_044352715.1 Chthoniobacterales bacterium
GCTCCGGTCACTTCGAATTCCGTGCGGTAGGTCGCCGCACCGGAGAAGGTTTTGACGAACGGGTCGGCATGATCGGGCCACGCGGTCAATTTCTCAAACGAATGTTCGGCCGTTTCCCCGAACGGACTGGAAAACGCGACCTGCCACGGGCCGGTGACCTCGCGAGTCTCTCCTGTGAGGGCCGGGGGCGCCGCAACGGTGGACGACGCGCGCGGACGGAACACCACAAAGAGCGAACCATTCGGAGGAAAATCGATCGTCATCTCGGTGCCCGCGGCATCGGTGCGCAGCCCGCGGGCCGGCTCGATGCGCCCGGTGTCGGGATGCCAGAATTCCACAGCCGCCCCCGTGGCCCGGAAGCGGCACTTGGCGGTCACCACCTGGTCGGACTGCGAGGTGAGGAAAAAGACGTCGTCCTCGCCGACGCGGCGGTGGGCAAATTCGACGGACGGCACCGACGAAGTGAAAGCGGGCGCGACCCCGATATGACGCAAGGCCTCGGGAATGGTATAGCCCCACAGGACGCGTCCCTGACCGTAGGCATGCTCTTTGACTTTCTGGCCATCAATGGGACCCCAGAGCGCGGTGGCCAGTTCGCGCAATTTTTCATCGTGGCCGGACACCTGATCGGCCAGCGACGGCGAGCGGGAGACCGGAGCCGCCAGCACGGTGGCCCCCTGCTCCACCAACTCGGCGACTTTGCCCAGCAAAGGCCAGGTGATTTCACCGCCGAGATCCCCCAGCACCAGCAGCTCGTAGCTCATGCCCGAAGGCAGGACGATCTTGCCGTCCTTCACCGAGCACAAGTTTATGACATTCTGTCCGGTGCAGAAATCAAAGTCATAGCCCGAAGCGAGCGTGAAACCGTAGGGCGGCGACGACAGAGCCTTGACCTTCGTGTGCGGGAGCGCGTCCTCCGAAAGGCAGAAAAGAAAATCAGCCTGCGGAGCCCCTTGCTGGAGCAGGAACTGGCAGCGGGTGAGATAGTCCGTCCAGGCCCCGGCCATCGGCCACCAGATCAAATCGCGGCCGAAATTGGTGCCGTAAACGGTGGTCAGCCCGGGCTTTTTGTCCATGAACGGCTGGTGCAGGAAAAGATGGAACAGCAAGTGGTTCACCCCCTGGGCGAAGACTTTGTCGGCCGACGATTTGAGGGCGTAGGGATCGCGGTCGAACTTGCGGATGCCGTCATCCCGGCGACCAAGAACCCGCGAGAGATGGTCCGGTTTGATCGTTTTTTCCCGGGCCAGAAACGCCTCGGACGAAGTCACCGGCAACCCGTAGAGGTGCGCCGCCGAGGACGTCATTTTCGCTCCCTCTTGGATGCCATCCTTGAGTAGTCCGGCCCGGCCGTCGTCCCCCTTGGGCGAGAACTCGGTGATGGGGACGTCCGTGTATTCGAAGGTCTTGAAACGATCGCGCGTCGGAAATTCCGTTTCGAGGAACAATCCGACCGCGTGGGCGCGGTCGCGGATGGTCCGCATGAATTCGTCGCCGGAGAGATCGGCAATCAGACGGCTGTAGTCCCAGAGAAAGCGGCGGGTCGCTTCGGGCGAATCGACGGTGAAGCCGAGCAGCGCGGGCAACCATTTTTCCAAGTCATATGGCATGCGTTCTTTCCAGGCCCGCCGCACCGCCTCGCTCCACAGGTGGTGACTGCACTCCCAACTGTCGAGGTGCAGGCCGACCAAGGTCTGACCGAGATACGGCTTGGCGCGCGGATCATCGACCAGGCGGTCGAAGAAACCGGCGAGAAAAGCTTTGGCCGCCGCTGCGCTAAATTTGTTGGCCTCCCAGTTGGGCGGGGAGCGGAATTGTCCGACTGCCGAGGTGGTTTCGCCGGTCACGGTCGCACCGATCCGCGCCACCACCCAATGGCCGGCCGGAGCGTCCCACGCTAGTGAGCCATCCGGCTGCAACTTGTCGCTCAGATCAACGACGCGATCGGAGCGCGTCAACGTGGATTCCTCATCTGTCCAGACCGACGTGAGGACTGTGTCCGGCACGGAGGCCGCACCGCCGGCCCGCGCGTCACCGAAGGGAATACGCGGGAGCACCGAAGACTTCTCGTTCTTGTCGAGCAGTTCGATGTCCGCGAGCCACGCATGCATCGGATGCTTCATATCAGTGAGTTGCAGACGCCACACCCGCGCGGTGGTCCGCGCCGGCAGATCGACCATGAACCCGCCCGTGCCGTTGTCGCGGTCCGGGTCGTAGGCAAACTCGTGCACGCGCTCGAACTTCTGTCCGTCTACCGACACCTCCAGCACGAAGCGTCCGCTGGACAGATGATTGATGTAAGATGGTCCGGGATGCAGATAAAGGCGGTCGGCCGCGAAGGGATGGTCGAAGGTCATGACCATCGAGGATGGACGACCGCCGCGCGGCGCCCGCAGCGAAATGAGAGTACCCGGTTGGCCGTCGACCAATGCCTGCGGATCGGCTTTCCAATAGCCGGTCGGCGCCTCCGCGGCTTCCAAGTCCGCCGTCACTGCCGGGGGATTCTTCCGGAATCGCGTGGGTGCCGGAATTTTATCCACCGGAAAGGCCAACACGGCGATGTCCTCGTAAAAGGCACCATCCCTTAAGGGCGTCCGCAGCTGAAGTTCCACTTTTCCCGGTCCTTGGACGACTTCCTCGGCCCAGACCAGCGCGTGCTCCTGAAATTCCGGCGAAATCCACGAACCGCCCGCGCTGGCCCAGCCGTTTTGCGGCATGATGGACACCTGCAAGCCCCGCTTCCGCGCCCCTTCCAGCGTGTAAAAAATGAGGTCGAAAAATTCCTCGCTGCCGAATTCCGGACCATGGCCGAGCTTGGCCTCTTTCAAAGGCTGGCCGTCGCTGAAATCGAGGACAAAACCGCCGAAGCCTGCAGCGGAAATCGCGTCCAGATCGGCCTCGAGACCTTCGCGAGTCACCGGACCCTGCCAGCGATACCAGACCCACGGACGGGTCCGGTCCGGAGGAGCCGCGAACTGCTGTTCCAGGGGAGCAGGTTCAGCGGCGGCATCGACCGGCATGTGCTGAAGGGAAACCGCGACAAGCAGCAAGACCAAACTGATCCGGAACGATGTTATCGGAAGGCGCCGGCCGTGGTAATTCGTCGGCGGGGACGGCGCCGACACTGACAGAGACCTCATCATTTCATGGCAAGGTCCAAGGAACACTAAGTAGAGGAGTTGCAACACTATGGCTCCGAATGTTCCCGCGCGCAGAGCACGGCGCAAGGTTTTTCGGATATTGGCGAGCGGTGGCCGGGGACGGCTGTCCACCAAGTATCAGCTTTGGACGTCCTACCCAACCGACGGCCGACGCAAGCAATGCCGCCCGAACGCAAGACTGTTGCATCACTCTGCCTCCTGTGTTTTATTTATGCCTCGGTTTTCATCCCCGCCCTCGCCTCCGGTTGCACCGGCGGGGAAGCACGCCGAATATCCGTCGACAACCCGACCCGCCACCATGAAAAAGCACCGTTACTCCTCATCCCTTGCCTTGGCAGTCATCTTGTTTTTGGCCTCGTCCGTGACCAAGGCGGAAACGACGAAAATCTACGCGGATGATTTCAACGGCGAAGCAGGCACCCCGCTGAGCGGGCGCGCCCCGGACATGGCGAATACTACTGGGGACACCTACGTGGCCAGCGCCGAACTCGAACTCGACGGCGACGGCAATGCCGTCACCACGAGCGGGGGCGGCGTGGCTTCCATCGCTTTGCCGACCATCAATGACGGGGACGTGATCACCATCACGGCGGAGGTCAGACCGGTCAGCAACACCGACCCTGGCAATTGGATAGGATTCGGGTTCTCCCCGGACGCCAACAAAGGTCTATGGGACCGTGGCGCGGCGTGGGTGTTGCTGCGTGGTGGCCCCACCAACAAAAGGCAGGGCCTGCTGAACGTTTCGTCGGGCCCCGGCATCGAGGCAGAGAGAATCTACACATCGCCCGCGCAGGAGCCCGATTGGGGCGGCCTCGACGCCACGCCCCTCACGTTGACCTATGCCGTTAAGACCGGAAGATTGACCGCGACCATCGGGGTCCACACGGTCTTCGACGATATCATCAGCTATGGCGGGGTGGCCCAAACGCCCGTGCCGATGAGCGAACTGCAGAACGTGATTTTGCAATGGCACCGGCAAGGCACCCCGGATGCTCCGCCGGCTGGTTGGATCGAGTCCTTCTCCGTCTCCATTGCCAAGGGCGATACCGCTACGCCGTAAGAACCTATTCCGCGCCTCGCCGGTGCCGAGCCCTCCGAAAAAGAATCATCCATGAAAGAAGCCATCACCCTCGCCGCCGCCACCCTGCTGCTCGGCTCCGCTTGTCCGGGAGAAACCTCCAAAGATTCTGCGCCCCGCAATGTGCTGCTGATCATCTCGGACGACCTCAACACCGATTTCGGCGTCTACGGTCACAAGGTGGTCAAAACACCCACCCTCGACCGCCTCGCCACGGAATCTGTGGTCTTCGACAACGCTTACTGCCAGTTCGCGGTCTGCAACCCGAGCCGCGCCTCGTTCCTCTCCGGTTTGCGTCCGGAAAACACCGGCATCATCGACAACAAAACCTCCCTCGCCGCCACGAGGCCCGACATCTCCACCCTGCCGCGTTACCTGCGCGAGAACGGCTATTTCACCGCCTCCACCGGCAAGGTGTTCCACGACCACCATACCGACGACCGCCAAGGCTGGGATGTCGTGCGCAACACCAAGATCGACGTGAAGGCGCAGCCCTATGTCGAGGGACGCGTCCTCAGCGACAAGGTCCATTTCCTGGAGTGGCGGTCTCTGGAAGGCGGGGATGACAGCTTTTTCGACGGCCTTGCCGCGCGCAACGCCGTCGATCTGATCCGCGAGGCCAAGGAGGAGAACAAACCTTTCTTCATCGCGGTCGGTTTCGTCCGACCGCACGACCCGTTCTTCGCCCCCAAGGAGTATTTCGACATGTATCCGCTCGAGTCATTGAAGTTGCCCGAGAAAGAAGACGTCAGCGGCTTGCCCGACCAGGCTTGGCCGATCGGCAAATGGAAAGCGATTTATGACACCTTCAACGAGCAGGACAAACTGGAATTGCTGCGTTCCTACTACGCGGGCATCACCTACATGGATCGCCAGGTCGGCAAAGTGCTCGAGGCGCTGGACCAGAACGGGTTCGCGGACAACACTCTCGTCGTCTTCCTCGGCGATCACGGCTACCACACATGGGACAAGGACTGGTGGGGCAAAGCCACGCAGTTCGAGCGCAGCGCCCTCTCGCCGTTGCTCGTGCGCCTGCCCGACGGGACCTCCGCGGGACAACGCACGTCCGGCCTAGTGGAATTCCTCGATATCTATCCCACCATCGTGGATTGGTGCGGGCTGACGCCGCCCCCACACCTCGACGGCAAAAGCTTCCTGCCGCTCGCCGAA
>JBILDG010000136.1:0-5358 GCA_044352715.1 Chthoniobacterales bacterium
CTGCTCACGAGCTATCTCGCTTGGGAGCTCGTGCGCCAGCGGCGCGCGCTCCGTCTCCTCGGGCGCGAGTGGCGTGAACTACAGACCGAGGAAGAGCGCGTTTTCGATTTTCTCCACGGCCTGGGCGAAGCCTTCGGTGGCGGCGGCGGACGCCGCGGACTCCACCGCCTCATCGTCGAAAGCGCCGCGCGCATCCTCAACGCCCACGGCGGCGCACTCTATCTGCTCGACCGGTCGGGCGATTATCTCTCGCCGTCCTACTTGAGCCGCGCCAGCGCCCCCCTCGTGCAGGTGCCGGAACACATCCGCCGCCAAGCCGCCGCCAACCCGGTCGCGCTCGAGAGTTATCTGCGGCTGCATCCCGTCCGCCCCGGCGAAGGAGCCCTCGCCCGCATGTGGAGCGAGGGCGGCGTCCGGCTCTTCAATTTTTCCGACCCGGAATTGACCGGCCTGGCCGCCGAAGGTCAGCAGCCGACATCGGCTCTTGTCGGCTGCCTGTCTTACCGCGACAAAATCCTCGGCGTCCTCGCCGTGGTCAACGGACCGATGAGCCCGACTTTCAGCACGGAAGACTTGGCCGTATTCAAAGCCATCGCCGAGCAATCGGCTTTCGCCCTCTTCAGCGAGGCCGTCTATCTCGAAGCCGGCGAAAAACGCCGCCTCGACAGTGATCTCCAGACCGCGAGCGAAATCCAGAGCATCCTCCTGCCGGCGACGGCCCCGGCCATACCGGGTTACGAGATCAGCGGTCTCAACATTCCCGCCCGGCACGTGAGCGGCGACTACTACGATTACGTGCGCTTGGATGAACATCGCTGGGGCATCGTGATCGCCGACGTCTCCGGCAAGGGCATCCCGGCCGCACTCATCACCGGCATGTGCCGCAGTCTCCTGCGCGGCGCTGCCCCCGGTTCGCCCTCGGCTGTCGCCGCGCTCCAGCACGTCAACCGCCAGCTCTACCCCGACATCAAAGAAGACATGTTCGTGAGCATGCTTTTTGTCGTCATCGATAGGCGCACAGACGATGTCACCGTGGCCCGGGCCGGACACGATCCGCCTTTGCTTTACCGTGCGGCCGGACGCGAGGTGATTCTGCTGCGGCCGCCGGGCATGGCCGTGGGCATTGACAGCGGAAGCGTCTTCGATAGGGTCGTGGCCGAAGAAAAAATCACGCTGGCACCGGGCGACGGGCTGCTGCTTTACACGGATGGCGCCACCGAGGCGCTCGACCGGCACGACACCGAATTCGGTCTCGCCCGGCTGACCCACGCCGTCCAAGCCAACGCCGCGAAAGGCGCGGACGCCACGGTGAAAAATATCGCGGAGGAGCTGCGCGAGTTCGCCGGCGACGTTCCGCAACACGACGACATAACCCTGATTTCCATCCGCAAGCTATGAGCAAAAAAGAACCCCATGATCCCGCGCCCGAGGCCGCACCTGCCGAGGCCTCCACGCCAGCTCCCGAAACCAACCTGGCCGAGGACCTCGAGAAATTCCGCGACCTTGCACTGCGCACCGCGGCCGATTTCGACAATTACCGCAAACGGGCCGCGCGCGAAAAAGAGGATGCCATCCGCTACGCCAACAGCTCGCTGCTCGGCGACCTTTTGCCGTTGATCGACAACTTCGAACTCGGCCTCGAGGCCGCCCGCTCGGCCCCCGGAGCCGATGCCATCCTGCAAGGGCTCGGTATGGTCGCGCGGCAGTTCCAAGACTTCCTCGCCTCCGCCGGTGTCGAGGAAATCAAGACCGACCGTGCGGAGTTTGATCCCAACTTGATGGAAGCCGTCGGGCACGAAGTCCATGCGGAGGTTCCCGAAGGGGTTGTGATCCGCCAGACCCGGCGCGGCTACAAACTGCGCGACCGTCTTCTGCGGCCAGCCAGCGTCTTCGTCTCCAAGGGTCCCGCCGAGTAGTCGCCATGTCGTCGCGCCACCGCACAGACGCCTACGAAATTCTCGGCGTTTCCCGCTCCGCCTCGGTCGAAGAGCTCAAATCCTCCTACCGTAAACTCGCGATGAAATACCACCCGGACCGCAATCCGGGCGACCAAGAAGCGGAGGAGCACTTCAAAGAAATCTCCCAGGCTTACGACATCCTGATCGATCCCGAGAAACGTGCGGCCTACGACCGCTACGGCTACGCCGCCTTCCAGGGCGCGGGAGCCGGGGGCGGAGGTTTCCATGATCCCTTTGATCTGTTCCGCGAAGTTTTCGGCTCGGGCGGCGGCGGCATCTTCGAGCATTTCTTCGGGGGTGGCGGCTCGGCGGCGGAACAAGGCCGCGGCGCCGACCTGCGCTATGATCTCGAGATCAAACTCGAGGAGGCTGCCCGCGGTGTGGAGAAAGAAATCGAAATCCGCAAGACCGGGCGCTGCTCGGCCTGCGGCGGATCCGGCGGTGGGCCGGGCGCCCATTTGCACACCTGCCCGACTTGCCGGGGACGCGGTCAAGTCATCGCGTCACGCGGATTTTTCCAAGTCGCACAAACGTGTCCGCGCTGCCAGGGCGCCGGCGAGACTTATGACCATCCCTGCCGCGTCTGCCGCGGCGAAGGGCGCGCCGAGGTCACCTCGCGTATCAAACTCAAAATACCCGCCGGGATCGAAGATGGGTCGCGTCTGCGTTCCACCGGCAACGGCGAAGCCGGTGTTCGCGGCGCGGGCTCCGGCGACCTGTATGTGGTGATCCACATCCGCGAACACAACGTTTTTTCGCGCGACGGCGACGACCTCTTCTGCGAGGTCCCGATCCCGTTCGTCACCGCCACCTTGGGCGGGGAAATCGACGTGCCCACCCTTGACGGGAAAGCCTCGGTGAAAATTCCCGCCGGCACCCAAAGCGGCACGGTCTTCAAGCTTCGCCACAAAGGCATGCCTCACCTGCGCGGCTCGGGCCACGGACAACTCCTCGTGCGCGTCGCGGTGGAAGTGCCGACCAAGCTCACGGCGGCCCAACGCGCCAAGTTGGAAGAGTTCGCCGGCAGCTGCGGCGATCACAACACACCGATCACCAAAAGCTTCCTCGAACGCGCCAAGGAATTTTTCTCCTGAGGTTCACCAGCCGCGCTTTTCCACCGAATCGAGGTAACGCGAAATCTTGTCGTTCCGCCCGGCCGGCGGATCCGGCGCCCCCAACCGCTGCACCACCGTCGTCGGCACCGTCTCTTCGACGTGGTTGGCTTGGAACCAATTCATGTAATCGGTGATCTCGGTGGCGCGCTCGTCGAGGGCGAGGCGGGTCTCCTCGGCTTGCTGGAACTTTTTGGCGAAGCCCCAGCGTCGCTTGCGCGCCAGTTCATCCAACATCGTGCGGTATTCTCCCACCAACGCCGCATAGAGCGGGTGCGCACGAAAAACCAGCCGCTGCGTTTCCTCCGCAGCGCGGGCCAGACGGAACTGCCCGTCCTTCGTCCGCGACAACGTCTGCAGCGCATCAGCCGAACCGCTCTCCGTTCCCGGCACCTCGAGATTTTTCAAAATGCCGGCGAGTTTTCGGCCGGTCTCCTCGGCGGAAAGAAATTCAAGTTTCGTCGGCGAGGACAATTTCGCCATGGCCAAACCCCAGAGTCGCGCGAGTTTCTGGGGATCATTGGCGAGCTCGGGCCAAGTCTGCGCGAAACGATGCCACGGGTCGCGCGCCGGTTCGGCCATCGTGAGGTGATCCACGATGCGCTGGCGGCCATTGGACAAATCTGCCAAACCGTTGAACAGCGCCAGACTTTGCGCGGCATGGAGATCCTGCGCGCGTCCACGCAGGGATGAAGCAGATTGCCGGAGAAACTTGTCGAATTCCGGCACCCCTTTGCCCCCCATCAGCGAGGCGTAGAGGGACGCCCGCTCGCCGGGCTCACTGCCCGACACCGATATGGCCGCCGCCAACCAATCCGGCGGCTCAATAAATCGACCCTTTTCAAATTTCTGGTTCCGCAGCGCCATTTCGAGAAGCAGTGCCCGCAGGATGCCGCGATCGACAGCCGTGCGGTCAGCCAGAGTGCCCGGCGCCAGATCGAGCTGGATTTTGCGGCCCGCTTCTTCCGCGTCGAAGACTTGGAGAAGGATCGCCGGTTGGCGAAACCGCACACCGTCGCCGGGAGTCAGCACGATGAGGACGGGCGTCTTCCACGTGTCGACGGCCTGCAACTCGCGCAGCAGATTTTTTTTCAGATCCTCCGCCCGGCGGACAAGATCCGAGCGCTCGCTGCGCGTTCCTCCGAAAATGGTGAACTGCTTGGAATTGCTGACCGTGCGGTTTTCCGGCCGGAGCAACTCCGGCGCCACCGCCTGCCCACGCAAAGCCGCGCTTCCGAAAGCACAGCATAACACGAGAAAGACGAACGCCTTCACGGCTGGCGACCGGCCCAGCGCAGGGTGATCGTCTGGGGCGTCACGGCAATGTGCGAGGCGCCGGCCAATTGACTGAGGGGTCTGGACAAAGCACCCGCGATCCCCTCCAACTGCCGCGAGACCAACACATCGACGAGGGGCGGCAGGGGCAGCCGCCCCACGGAAAATCTCTTCGCCTCGAGCCGGTAACCGTCAGCTTGGCGCACCGGGACATAGTCGGCCTCGTAATACAAAGGCACATCCAGCGGCAGGCGCACAATCAGCCCGACGCGGATCATGTTGTCGTCCGGAACGGCATAGACCCGCTCTGGTTCCATGGAAAACACCCCGCCTGCACTGCTCTTGAACGCCACCCCGGAACTCAGCCACACCTGCACATCGGACGACGGCACCGAGAAGGAGCGCGCGCTGTCGGCCGCGGCGGAATCATCGATCAACGCCGACACACGTTTCACCAAATCCGGATCGGAGGCCACGGCCGGTGGCACATCGTGCGGGGGGAGAAAAGCGAGCGCAACCGCTGCGGCCAGACTTCCCAAAATGACCAAACGCACCAACGCCCCCACGTATCGTCCCCAAGGGATGGGCCGCCGCTTTTTTTTGAAAGCCGCAACCTCAGCCGGAGTCGTGAATCCGGTGGGCGGGGCCGGGGTGTATCCGCCACGCTCGAGGCGAATACCGCAGTTGTGGCAAAAAACTCGCGTGGGATCGTTGTCGAAACTGCAGCTAGGACACAGCAAACCCATGTCGCCTTTTGCTACTTCGACGTGCTGCCTGTCGAGGATGAACTCGTGCCGCTTCCCGAGGAACTCGGGGTCGAAGTGCCCTTAGACGGGGAAGAGGACGGGGTGGAAGGGGTCGCCGAACTTCCGGTATCCTTTTTGGCCGCCTGCTTGTAGCCCTCGCTGCGGTAGTCGGTGATGTAAAAACCGCTGCCTTTGAAAATCAGTCCCGCCCCGGTCCCGAGCAGTCGCTTCACCTCACCGTGTCCCCAAGGACTTACCTGGCATTGT
>JBILDG010000016.1:0-16970 GCA_044352715.1 Chthoniobacterales bacterium
TGGCATGGACTTCCGGATGCAAGCGCACTTCGACACTGATTTCCCCGGTTTCCTTGATAGGACGGTCGAGGACAATGCGATGACGATCGATCTCTTGGCCGGTTTCGGCTTTGAGACGGTCGGCGATGTCCTTGGAGGTGATCGCACCAAAAGCTTTGCCGGCTTCGCCGGTTTCGAGAACAAAAGCGAGCTTGAGCTTGGCAAGGCGGCGGCTGAGTTCATTGGCCTCGTTGAGTTCGCGGGCCTCGCGTTCGGCGCGGCGGGCCTTGAGAGAGTTGGTCATGCGCAGGCTCGCCGGCGTGACTTCGTGGGCCATGCCGCGCGGGATGAGAAAATTGCGGGCGTAACCGCGACGAACTTTCACCACATCGGCTTCGGCGCCAAGATTAGGGATGTGGGAGGTCAGGATAACTTCGGTTTGAGACATGGTCGGATAGAGTTGAGACGAATGGATACACCTATTCGGACTAAGGAATTATGTCAATGGAAGATCAAGTTCCAGCCACACGCACCGGTTCGAACAGCTCAGTCCGCAAGCGGGCAGCAAGATCATCCGGGCGGTCGAGTGGAGCCAAAGATCCGGCGCCATCGAGCCATTCCACGCGCACCTGCGGTTGCCCAAGCGCAACCGCGGGAGGGTCGCCGGCTCCAGACCCGGGCCACCAGACAGTTACCGGCACGCAGATGTTTTCCAATCGCGGGAGCGGCGAAAGGTTGAAGCGGCCGGACATGATCCTCTGCACGGCCCAAGCAGCCCCGTATTGCCGGGCGAAAGAGGAATAAACCGAAACCGGCTCACCCAAATCGAGCTGCGAGCCGAGACTTCGACGGGCGTGGAGCCAGCGCTCCACCACAGTGGGTTGCGACAAGTAGCTGCCGTAAATCCAGCGGCGGCCGTTGCGGGTCCACGAGGCTGCGCGGGCCGGAGCCGGAACCCAGGAGCGGAGCCAACCCTCCGTTCCGCACGGATGAAAAAGGATCAGGCGGGAGGCAAATTCCGGGTGTTGCGCGGCCGCCAAGCACGCCAACGCCGCACCCAAGCCGGAGGCCACTATAACCGGCCGGCGCCCACCGCATGTTGCGCGGACAAATTCGAAGAGGCTCTGCGCGTAATCCTCGGCGCGGAGCGGACGGTCGGGGCGCTCGCTTTCACCGAAGCCGATCCAGTCCGGCGCAAGCACGCGGTTGGTCGGAGCGAAGCCGGGGTAAATTTTTGACCACTCGTAGGAGGCGGCACCGGGAAAAAGGTCGTGCAAAAACACGAGCGGGTCACCCTCCCCGCTGGCATGGTAAACGATCTGACCGCGCGTCGTACGTTGGACGCGGCGGGCAAAAACCGAAGGAGATATGATGTCGGGAAGCGAGGGGTGGGGATGCGGCCGGCGGCGGCTCAGAGCCACCACGGCGGCACCGAGCAAGCCGGCCCCTAGCCCCATGCCCAACCCCTTTTTCCAAACGGAAGCCATGACGGCTAGACCATTTCGACACCGCGCGGGCCGCGCTCGATGTGTCCTATGACACGTCCACCGAGTTTCTTGGCCACGGCGGGCGCCTCTTTGGCCGAAACCACCAGAACCATGCCGACGCCCATATTGAAAACACGGAACATTTCCTCGTCGGAAACTTTCCCCGCATCTTGGATCAACTGGAAAAGAGCGGGTATGCGCAGACGGCGGCGCTCAATGACCGCCCGGCAATCCACCGGAAGCGAGCGCGGAAGATTGTCGGGCAAACCGCCCCCCGTGATGTGGGCGGCAGCGTGGAGCACACGGGCCGGCACTTTCCGCAAAGACGGCTCGTAATTGCGATGCACTCGCAGGAGTTCGTCAGCGACCGTGCCGCGCAAACCGGGCACGCGGTCGTGCACGCCGAGCTTGAGTTTGCCGAGAATGACTTGGCGGGCGAGCGTGTAGCCGTTGGTGTGCAGGCCGTTGGAGGGCAAAGCGATGAGGGCATCGCCGACACGCACGCGCGAACCGTCGAGAATTTCGGCACGATCGGCTATCCCGACGATGCATCCGACAAGATCGTAGTCGGCCCCGTGATACAAGCCGGGCATCTGCGCCGTCTCACCACCGAGGAGGGCACATCCGGCACTTTTGCAGGCTCGAGCCAGACCGGCGATGACTTCGGTAAAAACGGCCGGATCAAGTTTGCCTGCGCCGAGA
Source organism: Chthoniobacterales bacterium (assembly GCA_044352715.1). GTDB lineage: Bacteria > Verrucomicrobiota > Verrucomicrobiia > Chthoniobacterales > JACTMZ01 > JACTMZ01. The sequence goes on from JBILDG010000016.1 coordinate 2,169, forward strand.
TAATCGAGGAAGAAAAGCGGGCGGGCCCCCATCACGGCGATGTCGTTCACGCAATGATTGACGAGGTCCTCCCCGACGGTTTTGTGTTGCCCGGCCAGGACGGCAATTTTGAGTTTGGTGCCGACACCGTCCATGCTCGCCACAAGAACCGGATCCTTCATCTTCGGAAAAGCTGCACGGAAAAGCCCGCCGAACCCTCCTATCCCGCCGAGCACGCGCGGTCCGTGCGTTTGCTTCACAAGGGCCGGCAAGCGGTCTTTCAAGGAGTTGCCCAGGTCGACATCGACCCCGGCGCGAGCATAGGCAGCTGAGCGTTTTTTCATGACTTGACCCCGTCGAACAACCCCGGCGTGCCTTCGGCGAAAAAGCCGGCACGGGCCGGGGCTTTTTCCATGGCATCCTTGCGCAGATCCGCATCGACCGGCAGCGGGTAGTCCCCGGTGAAGCAGGCCGAGCAGAAGGAGTTTTTCGGCCACCCGGTCGCCGCGATCATGTCGTCCACGGACAGATAAGCGAGGCTGTCCACTCCGAGAAATTTTACGATTTCGGCGTGGGTCATGCGATTGGCCAGCAACTCCTCGGGGTCTGGAAAATCAATGCCGTAGTGGCAGGGAAACCGGTGCGGCGGACAACTGATGCGCAAGTGAACCTCGCGGGCGCCGCACTCGCGGAGGTTGACGACACGAGCGCGGGCCGTGGTGCCGCGCACGATGGAGTCATCAACCACCACGACACGTTTGCCGCGAACGGCATCGGCGATGAGGTTGAGTTTCACGCGGACATCGAAGTCGCGGATCATTTGCGAAGGCTGCAGGAACGTGCGGCCGATGTAATGGTTGCGGACAAAGGCGTGCCCCAAGGGGATACCGCTGGCTTCGGAGTAACCTTGCGCCGCGTAGTTGCCGGAGTCGGGCACCGGCACGACGAGATCAGCCTCGACCGGCTCCGTCTGCGACAAGCGGCGCCCCATTTCCACGCGCATCTCGGCCACGTTGCCTCCGCCCAGATTGCTGTCCGGACGCGCGAAATAGACCAACTCAAAAATGCAAAACGCGGTGCGCGCCGGGGGAAATGGTCGCAGGGAGCGCAGGCCGTTGGCATCGATGATGACGACCTCGCCCGGGTCGATCTCGCGCTCCAAACGCGCCCCGATGAGGTCAAGGGCACTGGTTTCCGATGCAAGCACCCAGCCCGCCGCACCGACACGTCCGAGGACAAGCGGGCGAAAGCCATTGGGGTCGCGCACGCCGACCATTGACTCGGGCGTGAGCATAACGAGGGAGTAAGCCCCGCTAATCGCACGCAGCGCGGCCAGCGGTTCGCCGGCGGAGGCTTGTCGGGCAAGCAGATGAAGAATGATTTCGCTATCGGCGGTGGTTTGGAAAATTGCTCCCCCGGCTTCGAGTTCCGCGCGGAGGGTGGCCGCATTGACAATGTTTCCATTGTGCGCGATGGCGATGGGCCCGCGGACCGTGTCGGCGACCAAGGGCTGGGCATTGGCCAGAGTGCTGGAGCCGCTGGTCGAGTAACGGACATGGCCGACTGCGCAATTGCCTTTGAGCCGCGCGAGCGAATCGGCATCGAAAACTTGCGAGACGAGGCCCATGGCACGATGGACATTGAGACGGTGTCCGGGCCCCTCACAGGAGACGATTCCGGCACTTTCCTGCCCGCGATGCTGCAGGGCAAACAGACCATAATAAGACAAGAGTGCCGCGTTTTCGTGGCCGAAGACGCCGAAGACGCCGCATTCATGCCGGGGTGTCGCGTCGTCGTGATTCAAAGTCGCAGGAAGTTGAGCAGAGAAATGTAGCGGAGGATTTTTATTTGGCAATTCATGGCTCGCTTGCCGGCAAACGAATGTCGGTTCACGATGCCAAAATGACCGAACGATACCGGCCCAATGTGGCGGCGATCATCCAGCGCGCGGACGGCAAACTGCTCATCGCCCAACGCTCGGATTACCCCGAGTGTTGGCAATTTCCGCAAGGCGGCATCGACAAAGGCGAGGATCCGGCATCGGCCGTGCAGCGTGAAATTCATGAGGAAATCGCCCTGCCGGCATCCGCTTATCGGATTGTCGAGCAGCGCGGACCCTACCGTTACGATTTTCCGGAAGGTCCCGACCGACGGGGCTTCGTCGGACAGGAACAAACTTATTTTCTTTGCCGGTTGTTGGCGGACTCACCGCCGGAAATCGACTTGGAACATGGGTGTGGCGAATTTCTGGCCGTGCAATGGGTAGGAATCGAGGATTTTCCGGTCCACTTGGCGCCCCCCATGAAACAGAGTGTTTATCTCAATGTGATAACAGATTTTTTTGGATTGGACTTGAAATCCCATTGACTCCGCTCACGGCGAATCTACATTGCCCAGTCCAATGCTGAGCTTCGGATCACTAACGGTTGTGGTAACAGCCGTTCTGGGCACTATATGGTGGGTTTCGCGCAACGACCGCCGCGGCTCATAACAATTTTGAAGTCAAAGACATGCCTATTCCCTCAAAGCCAATAACGCTCACCCGTTTCCGTTGGAAATTGGCGGACGCTCCTCTGGCAACCGAAGAGTTGCCCCAGCCCTACGTGCTTCGAGCTGCAGACAAACCAGAACTTGAGGACGCGCTGCGCGTCGTTCAGGCCAGCTACAATCTCGACCATGAATGGAGCGGTTGCGGCAAGCACGTCGAGGAAGTTGTCCTGCCCGGGGTCATCAAAGCATTTGAAGACGAAGCCTACGGGCTTTTTGTTCAGCACGGCAACCGCGTCATCGCGGCTTCGATTTATCAACCGCAACCAGAGGACGGCATCCACTTGGTGACGGGTCCTTGCGTGCTGATCGAGTATCGCAATCGCGGCATCGGCGGGGCTTTGTTGTCAGCCACCTTGCAGGCTTTGAAAGCCCACGGGGTCACGGAAGCTGTGGGTCAGACCCGGCCGTTCACGCCCTCGGCCAAATTTCTTTGCACCAAATTCGGGGGCGAGGTCGTGCCCACACTGCAAACAAAGAACGTTCCTACGATCGCCGCGGCTTAAGCAACGTCATCTACTTGCTGAGTGGTGGAACTGTACGCCGCTCTGCCGAGGTCGTATCCAACCCGAGTACTCGACCCGCCACTTGCAAAAAGCGATCCGGCGGATCGGTGAAACCAAGCTGTATACCGCCGTCACCGGAGGAGCATAAACCACCTTCCTCCAGCAGACGGCGAACTGCACGGGCGCAGTTGGCCGCCGAGTCCACCAAAGTGACCTGAGGTCCGGCTGCTCTGGAAATCGCCGCGGCCAACAATGGGTAATGGGTACAGCCCAGCACCAGAGTGTCAGCATCTGTGTCGCGCAGGGGGGCCAGATAGCGCTCAAGGACGGCATCGGTAATGGCATCTTCGAGCAATCCCTCCTCTATCAAGGGCACGAGAAGAGGGCAAGCCATGCTGGTAACACGAATCCCCGGATTCGCAGCCAGCAGAGCTTTTTCGTATGCCGCACTGCCGATCGTGGCTTTGGTGCCGATCACAGCGATATGTCCAGTGCGAGTGGAGGACAAGGCCGCCACCACACCCGGATCAATCACGCCGACTACCGGGACCGGCAACAAGCGGCGCAGCTTCGGCAAAGCCAGAGCCGACGCGGTGTTGCAGGCCACCACCAGAACTTTGGCCCCTGCCCCCACCAACAAACAGGCAATCTCTTCGCTGTAACGTTCGATTGTTTCGCAAGTCTTCCCGCCGTAAGGCACGCGCGCAGTATCACCGAGATAAACAATGTTTTCCGATGGCAACTCTCGGCGCAACGCGCTCACCACCGTGAGGCCACCCACCCCCGAATCGAAAACAGCAACCGGAGCGCACGGCGACTCGACGACAGACGACATAAATTCGCGGCGATCGATCAAGCGGTGCGTCCGACGCCGTAGTAGCGGAAGCCCATTTCGTTGACCGTGCGCGGGTCGAAAAGGTTGCGGCCGTCGAACATGAGCGGCGTGTGCATGACTTTTTTCACCTCGGCCAAGGGAATATTCCGGAATTCATCCCACTCCGTGGCGATGACAAGAGCTTCAGCATCTTTGGCCGCCTCCATGGGGGTGCCGGCGAATTGCGCGCCTTCGATGAGTTTCCATTCCTTTGCTTTATCCGCCCCCTTCGGGTCGTAAACGCATACCTGCGCCCCCTCGCCGAGCAGATCATTGACCAGGTCGATCGCAACGGAAGAACGCACATCATCCGTATCAGGTTTGAAGGTCAGTCCCCACACGGCAATTTTTTTGTCGCGCAACACCCAAAGCGCATCGCGGATTTTTTTGATGAAGCGCGCCCGCGACTCGCGGTTGATGCGCTGGACCTCTTTGAGCAGCGTGAAGGGAACCCCGAGGTCGTCGCTGATGGCAATGAAAGCCGCGAGGTCCTTCGGGAAACACGAGCCGCCATAGCCGATACCGGCGTTGAGGAAGTTGCGCCCGATCCGCTTGTCCATGCCGATACCATCGGCCACCATCTCCACATCGGCGCCGCTGGCCTCGCAAATGGCCGCCACGGCATTGATATAGGAAATCTTGAGAGCAAGGAAAGAGTTGGCGGCATGCTTGATCAGTTCGGCGCTGTTGATGTTGGTCGCAAGGATAGGCGCTTTGAACGGCTCGTAGATCTGACGCATAAGATTAACCGCCCTCTCGCTGGAGGCCCCGATGACAATCCGGTCCGGATTCATCAAATCACCCACCGCGCATCCCTCCCGGAGAAACTCCGGATTGCTGACCACGTCAAACTCGGCGTTCTGCTTGTTGTAGCGCCTGATCGTGTCGGCAACTTTTTCGCCGGTTTTCACCGGCACCGTGCTTTTGTCGACAATGACACGGTAATCCTTGAGCACGCCGGCGATCTCGCGCGCAACTTTTTCGATGAAGGAAAGGTCCACGCTGCCGTCGGGCTGAGGCGGGGTCGGCACCGCGATGAAAATAACCTGGGATTGATCGACCGCCTCACCGATGTCGCCCGTGAATCGGAGGCGATTGGCCGCCACATTGCGGTGAACAAGATCTTCCAACCCGGGCTCGTAAATCGGAATCTTACCCGCCCGCAAGGCCTCGAGTTTGCGCGGGTCGTTGTCCACGCAGATGACTTGGTGACCGACCTCGGCGAAGCAGGCGCCCGTGACGAGACCGACATATCCTGAACCGACGATGGCGATTTTGATGGATGAATTACTCATAGGTTTTGGAAAACTGGATATCATTGCTGCTGGCCCTGCTGCTGGTTGCCCAAGACATCAAAAGCCAGAGGCAAGTTCACCTGCGGAGCATCCTTCAATGTGATCATGAGCAGGAAGCCGACTCCCACTTGACCACCGCTCTGGCCATTGAACGTCGCGCGATTGTCGGTGACCAGAAATCCGGCGGAGACCAGCCAAGAGCTGAGATCGCGGTGCAGCATGTATCGCTGAACATCCCAAGTTTCGTAAGTCAGATCATAACGGCCCGAGGCGCTGACCGCCCAGTTGTCGTTGATGCGCCAGTAACCTCCCATTGTCGCCTGGCTGTCGTTCTGGAAATACGGACTGCTTTCGATGTAGCGCTGGGAAACAAACAAAGACAAATCGGAGACAGGCTGCCAATTCAGGTAAGAATTAACGTCGGTGAAACCACCATTGGAAATTGGCAGCTGGGTATAAGCCCCGACGGTGAACCAGGGAACCGGCGAGAAGGCAACGTTGTTGTAAAGATTGGAAAATTGCCCCGGATCATCAAGGTAGGGATTGTCGAAATTCACATCGAGAAAGGTCTCAAGGGAGAACCACTCGAAATTACCGTTGTCGCGACGCGTAATGAGACGGTTGCGCACGCCAAGTCGCAGGATGTTCGACGAGTCAATACCATCGATCATGGCAAATTGGGGAAAATTAAGCGAAGGCAACTGGGCTGACGGCACCACACGATCGAATTGCAGGATTTCGTCTGGTGACAGGCCCATATTTTCCACCCAAGCGTAATTGGCAAACGGCTGGAACACATGCATGAGGCCGTCCAAACCGAGAAAGGTGGACTGCAATTGCTCGAACTTGGCGGACAACTTGAACGACCCCTCGATACCAGCATTCACAATCGGCCGGAACGTGCCTGCCCCGTATTCACCATTGGGTCCGGCAATGTAAGTGGAAGAATCCGGATCCGAGTCTCCCGTGCGATTGTAATACGTCCCGCGGAAGCCGACCCGCGGCGTCAGCGAAAGCCAACCGAAATAGGTCTTGGGAAAAGAGAGTTGGTGGAATGTATCGAAGCGAAAAGTGGAGTAATTATTCGGATCGTTGAGACCGGCAATCTGCCCGGGATTGTAAACCGCATCCTGCAACTGGGTAATGTATTGCGGCTGCTCACCCGAGGGAAAGTTGCGCTGTAAGTATCCTGCACGCGTGGATCCATCATAAAAGATGGGTAACCCGAAAAGTGGAGTCTGTTTTGCCGTCCAGCTGAACTCCGGCAACCTCGAAGTCACCTCTTGCCAGCTGTTCATCTGCCAACGTGCGAGCAGGTTGAATTGGAAGTTCTCCGTCAGCCAATTGAATGCCGTGTTGTTATCCGGCTGCGGGTCCACCACAAACTCGGACGGGAAAAAGTCCTGCAGGAAATATTCATCGCTGATGCTGTTGATGTCGGTTGTGGCGTAAATGTCTTCATTGACAACCAAACGGTTCTGGAATGCGACGATCCAGCGGTCGTGACCGGGCGGATCATTGCGAGAAAAAGCGGTGTCATTGCTGCTCGGGTTGGTGTCGTAAGCGTAATAGGCCCGGAATTTTCCGCGACTCGAGTCATTGGGGCCGTATTTTCCGTCGAGATCGATGCCGAAGCCCACGCCGCGCTCGGTGCGGTAGTCGAATTTGGCCAAGGCGTCGATTTTTTCCGTCAGCGGGAAACGGTAGCCGAAAAGCCCGAATGCGCCCCAAGTCGAATTGTAACCGGGCTGGATATCCCACCCGGCCTTGCCGAGCGGCGCGTACAAATACGGGAACCAGAAGATGGGGGTTTCTCCGACGTAAAGCGTGGCATTCGACAGGATCACCCTGTCATCGGGGTAAATACGCGCGCCCTTGGCCCGCACACGGTAATCCGGCTGGGAGCTATCGCTGGTGGTGAGAGTCAACGCCCGCGCTTGGAACTGCCGCAGGGTCGGCGCGCGCAGACTTACCGCGCTGAATTTGTAAATCTGGTCGCCTCCGTCAAAATCCAGCGCGCTCAGCTCACGCTTCTCGAGGCTATAGACCCCGCGCTGTCCACTCAGGATCTGACCTTCATGGTAGATGCGGATATTGCCGATCAGCAGCACCTCGCGTGTCTCGGGATTGTACTCAGCGTAATCACAATAAATATCCGTGCCGCGGAAATGAATTTGCACATTGTCCTCGGCCACGGCGACACCCCCGTCAAAGCGCGTCTCGCCATCGGCACGTATCTCCACCGGCACGTCGGAAAAACTGCCGAACTGGGCGCGTCCCGCTTCCACCCCCAGAGCGAGGGAGATCAGCAAGACGAGGGATTGGCGCATAAGCCTCAAAGCCTAAAAAAGGGACCCGTCGAAGCCAGCCAAATGTTCAAAACAGCTCGCTGAGCCTCAATCCCCGTAACCCTCGGGGCAACGAGTGTGCCAAGCCCATGCACTGCGGACAATCGCGTCGATATTCTGATATTTGGGCTCCCACCCCAGCTCCCGGCGGATTTTTTCCGAGCCGGCAATCAAGCGTGGCGGATCCCCCGCCCTGCGCGGTCTCTCCACGACCGGGATTTTTTGTCCGCTGACTTGCTCGCAGCATTTGATCACCTCACGCACCGACGTCCCACCCCCGGTGCCGAGGTTGAAAAAACCGCTTTCGGTCCGATCCAGCGCCCGGATGTGCGCATCAGCCAGGTCGAGGATATGAATGTAATCACGGATGCAAGTGCCGTCCGGCGTTTCATAATCTGTGCCGAAAATTTCCACGGCCTCTTTTTGCCCGAGCGCCACCTTGAGGACATTGGGAATCAGGTGGGTTTCAATGCGGTGATCTTCGCCGTATTTTTCGGAGGCACCCGCCGCGTTGAAATAACGCAACGCCGTGAAACGCAAACCATGGATTTCGTCGTACCACCGCAGAACACGCTCGAACATCAGCTTCGATTCACCATAAGGATTGATCGGGCGCTGGGGGAGGGATTCGTCGATAGGCATTTTTTCGGGAATACCGAATGTCGCGCAGGTCGATGAAAAGACGAAGCGTTTGACCCCGTGTTCGACCAAACCATCCAGCAAGTTGATCCCGTTGGCCACATTGTTGCGGAAATATTTGGAGGGATTGGTCATTGATTCGCCCACCAGCGCATTGGCTGCAAAATGCATGGCGGCGTCCGGCGCAAACTCGCGGACAGCCCGCGAAACAGCTTCGCGATCGGCCAAATCAGCCTCGTAAAATGTCGCCCGCGGGTCCACGGCTGCACGGTGTCCTTCCGTCAAATTGTCGAACACCGCCACCGCATGACCGCGATCGAGCATCTGCTCGACACAAATACTTCCAATATAGCCCGCACCACCCGTGACAAAAATCTTCATCGGCACGGTATAGCCAAGGATGCCCCGCCGATCAAATCCCTTCCCCGGAGGACTGATCGGGCGCGGCGACTTGCCGTTCTTCGCCGCGATTTGTCAGATAGAACAGCACGGGCACGGCCATACGGCTGAGCAACAGGGAGGCAATTTCCCCAGCCATCAGGGATATGGCCAAGCCTTGGAAAATCGGGTCAAAAAGAATCACGCCGGCTCCCACCACCACGGCCAGTGCCGTCAGCAACATCGGCCGGAATCGCACCGCACCGGCATCGATAACGGCTTTGTCGAGGGGCATTCCTTGGGACCGGCGCAGTTGAATGAAATCCACCAGAATGATCGAGTTTCGCACCACGATACCCGCTCCGGCCATGAAGCCGATCATGGAAGGCGCGCTGAAGAACACTCCCATGGCCCCGTGAGCGGGCAGGATACCGACGAGTGAGAAAGGAATGGCCGCCATCACGACCAAGGGCGTCATGAAGGACCCGAACCACCCGACCATGAGCAGATAAATGAGGACAAGCACCGCCACAAAGGCCAAGCCAAGATCCCGGAACACCTCGATTGTGATATGCCACTCGCCATCCCATTTGATTGCAGGCGCAAAGTCCGTGAAGGGCATTTGGGCATTGTAAATTTCCACCCCCCCCTCCGCGCCGCCGAAATCAGCGGCCTTCAGCTCAGCCAGTCGCTTGTTCATTTCCAGAATGGCGTACACCGGGCTCTCGATCTCGCCGGCGACGTCGGCCAGCACATAAACCGCCGGCATCAGGTTTTTGTGATAGATGCTTTTGTCTTCGGTTTTTTCCTCGACCCTTACCAGTTCGCGCAAAGGCACAAGCGGCGTAGCACCCACGGTGCCCGGTTCCGGCAGCGCATTCGCATCGCCGGACCGGACTCGCATCGAGAGAAGTTGCTCGGGAGAAGATTTGTCGCGCCGGGCCAACTCGAGCACAATGTTCACATCCTCTTTCTCGCGCGGTTGATGCACGAGATCCACGGATTGTCCGTGACCGGCAATGGCCAGAGTGCGCGCAATGGTGTCGGCACTGATGCCGTTGAGGGCGGCTTTCTCTTTATCCACCACGAAACGGGCCTTGGGTTGGTCCGCCTCGACATACCAGTCAACGTCCACCACACCGGGAGTTTCTTCGAAGATCTTTTTGACTTCGGCAGCAAGTTTGAGCCGCGAGTCCTGATCGGGACCGTAGACCTCGGCGACCAATGTCTGCAGCACGGGCGGTCCCGGCGGAACTTCGGCCACCGCGAGCCGCGCATCGTATTTTCTGGCAATTTCCGCCAAGCGCGGACGCACCCGCTTGGCAATATCATGGCTCTGTTCCCTGCGTTCGTGGCGCGAGAGAAGATTCACCTGCAAATCGGCGACCGATGGACCGGTGCGCAAAAAGTAGTGGCGCACGAGTCCGTTGAAATTGAATGGCGAGGCTGCACCCACGTAAATCTGCACATCCCGCACTTCCGTTTCGGGCAAGACGGCCTCGGCCAACTCACGGGCCACGGCAGCGGTTTGTTCGAGCGAGCTGTCCTCGGGCATGTTGAGGATGACTTGAAACTCGCTCTTGTTGTCGAACGGCAGCATTTTAACTTTCATCCAGCCGAGAGGAATCAGGGCGAAAGAAGCCAAAAGCATGACCACGATGGTAATGAGAAACGCCCAGCGCCACTTGGGGTCGTGGATCAAATGCCCCATCCATTGACGGTAGAGCAGCGTGAACTTGCTTTCCTTCTCGCCATGGTCCCGATGCCCCTTGACTTCACCGGCCAGCATGCGGCGGGCGGCCCATGGCGTAACGATAAACGCGATCAACAGCGACCAAAACATCGCCGCGCTGGCCCCGATCGGGATGGGACGCATGTAGGGTCCCATCAGACCGCTGACGAAGGCCATCGGTAGAATCGCCGCAATCACCGCCAAGGTGGCCAAGATGGTCGGATTTCCCACCTCCGCCACAGCCTCGATGGCCACCTCGCTCAGGTTTGCCTTGCGGTTGTGCGGCATTCGGTAATGCCGCACGACATTTTCCACAACGACGATCGCGTCATCGACCAGAATACCAATCGAAAAAATCAACGCGAACAGCGTGATCCGGTTCAGCGTGTAACCATAGAGATAAAAGACCAGTAGTGTGAGGGCCAAAGTCGTCGGAATCGCGATTGCGACAACCAAAGATTCGCGCCAACCCAGCACGAACATCACGAGCAAAGAAACGCTCACCACGGCAATCGCCATGTGAAAAAGCAGTTCGTTGGATTTTTCCGCGGCCGTCTCGCCGTAATCCCGCGTCACCGTGATCGAGACATCCGCAGGCAGGAGGCGCCCCCGCACTTCGTCCACCTTGCGCATGACAGCATGGACAACATCAACGGCGTTGGCCCCGGGTTGCTTGGCCACACTCAAAGTCACGGCCGGCTCGACCCCCTGTCCGCGCACCGCTTGGTAGACATAAGAACGCGGCTCCTCCGGACCGTCGATGATCTCAGCCACATCGCGCAAGTAGACAGGGCGCCCCTCGAAAACCCCAACCACGACACGTCCGGCCTCCGCCGCATCCGTGATGAAACCGCCTGACTCGATGAGAATGGTCCGGTTTCCCGAAGTAAGGGAACCGGAACGGCTCTGCCGGTTGCTTTGCTGCAGCATCGGAATGATACCTGCCGCTGTGATGCCGCGGGATGCCATGCGCACCGGATCAAGCATCACGCGCAACTGGCGGCGCAGACCGCCGGTGAGCGACGTTTCGGCGACCTGCGGGATTTGTTTCACATAGTCTTGCAGCTCCGCACCCAGACGGCGCAGCTCCATCGGGCCTTGCTCAGCGCTGTGCAAAGTCAGCGCCAAAATAGGAACGTCATCGATCGTCCGCGGTTTGATCAGTGGGGCGGTGACTCCATGCGGAATGCGGTCAAAGTTTGTCATCAGCTTCTGGTTGAGCTTCACCAGGCTGTCCTCGAGGTTGGAGCCGACTTTGAAACGTACGATGACCAGACTCTCCGCAGGTCGTGAGGTCGAATAGACGTATTCCACGCCGGGGATCTCCCAGAGCAGCTGCTCCATGGGTCGCGTCACGCGTTCGGCCACTTCGCGCGCGCTGGCTCCGGGCATCGAAACCATGACATCGATCATCGGAACCTGAATCTGCGGCTCCTCTTCGCGGGGAAGCAGGATCACCGAAGCCAAGCCGAGCAGCACGGAAGCGACGATAAGAAGCGGCGTCAGCTTGCTGTCGACAAACATCCGGGCAATGCCCCCCGCCAGGCCGTCAGAAAGTTTCTCCGTCTTGCTCAAGTCGTGGTTGCTCACTGTCCGGCCTCCACTGCCGTGCCGTCGATCAAAAGCGAGGGATCGCTGGTCACCACCAATTCATCACCGGACAAACCGCTGAGAACTTCTATTTTGCCGTCGATAGAGCGTCCCGTCTTGACCAAACGCAAACGGGCCCGCTTGTCCTGCACCACGAAAACACTCTCCACCTGCCCGCGACGCACCAACGCGCCCAGTGGCACGACCACGACCGGACGCTCCCGCACCGGAACTCGTACGCGACCGAATTGGCCTGCCCGCAACTTCTCCGCCGCCGGAAGGTCCAGCTTAACCAGAAAAGTGCGACTGCCCGCCGACGCGGAAGGGGCAATTTCGGATACCTTGCCCGTGAGCACAGAACCGGCGGCGTCCACCCGGACGGGCAATTCCGAACCCATTTGGATGCGGTCCACCAGAGCTTCAGGGATCTCGCATTCGAACCGCAGGAGCGAAGAATTTTCCATGCCCAAGAGTGGCTTGCCCGGAGTGGCCAAATCACCCACCTCGACTAATTTGCGGGTCACCACGCCGTCGAATGGAGCCACGATCGAGGTGTATTGCATCATGGTGCGAGCCTCAACCAAGCCGGCTTCTGCGGTGCGCAGTCGGGTCGTCGACGCGTCAAACTCCTGCCGGGTGGACGAACCGCTCTGCAGGAGTTTTTGGACTCGTGCGAAATCTTTTTCTGCCTGTTCCTTGGCCGCCTCGGCTTGATCAAGCCGGGCTTTGATTTCCCGCGCATCAATGGTCAAAAGAACCTCTCCCCGGGAGACCATCGCCCCGGGCGCAGTTTTGATCCCGTCGATCACACCGGTCACTTTGGCCGAAAGCACCGTTCGTTGGGCCGCCTCAACTCCACCGACAACCTCTTCCTCGTCCCACATGGGCTGCAAAACAACCGGCGCAGTTTGCACGACCGTCGCCGCAGGTTGGACACCACTTTCGCCCGCGGGCTCTTTTTTACCGCAGCCAACCAGCACAACCGTCAGCACCATGGCCGACCGGATCCATAAAGAATTCCCGCTCATGAAGCTTGCAATATTACCATATGGTAATAAAAGAAAGCAAAAAATGACCTCACCTACCCCGCGTCAACTGGAGCGACTGGCCGAGCTTTTTGCCGTGCTGGGCGACCCGGCCCGTCTGCGCATTCTCCAATGCCTGCGCGCAGGACCACGCAGCGTGGGCGATATCCACCGCTCTTGCCGACTCAAGCAAGCCAACACATCAAAGCATCTGCGCGTCCTGAGACAGGCCGATGTCGTGGCCGCGCAGCGTGAGGGCACGAGCGTGCTCTACAAAGTCACGGAACCACTCGTGCTCGAACTCTGCGATCTCGTCTGCCAGGGACGCAAATAACAGCAAAGCACCTCAATACGCGCAATAGGTGCGGTGCAGGGCCACATCCAGCTCGATCAGACGGGCTTGCACTCCGTCGAGATACTCATGCAATCCCGTCCGGAAGATGCTGTCGATCGTCGCGTAGTCAAGTTGCGAGCGGAGCAGGCCGGACAACCGCTCGGGCTCGTTGGCAAAACACCCTTCGCCGCTTCCGGATATTTCGTGCAGGCACTCGTCGAGGCGATCCACGCAGAAACGGATCGAGCGGGGAAACTCGTCATGACAAATCAGGAATTCAGCCACTCCCCAAGGGGATACGTCGCCTTTGCGAATCTTCAAATAAGCTTCCATGCCGCTGCAGGAGCGCAGCACATACATCCACTGGGAAATATCGACATTGCCGCCGACCTGTTCCCCGCTGGGCAGAAGGATATGGTATTTCAAATCGAGGATGCGCGAGGTGCTATCGGCCCGCTCGATGTATTTGCCTGCTTGAATAAAACGCCAGGCTTCGCCGTGCGACATAGTTGCATCGGTCACTCCTTGGAACATCTGTGAAGCATAGGTGACCTTGTCGTAAAACTCGTGCGAGTTGGCGCGGAAGTCCCGCACGGCGGTGCCATCCATGAAATAGAGGTAGGTCCCGTTGATCTGCTCCCACATTTCACTGGAAATCTGGTCGCGCACGGCGCGGGCATTTTCGCGGGCGTAGTTGATGCAGGACCAGATGGAGTTGGGGTTGCGCTGCTCGAAAGTCACATAATCGAGTACGGCCGCCGCCGTGAATTCACCATGCAACCCGGCGAAAAGCTCCGTGTCCTCCAACGTGCTCAAAATCGGACGCCAGAATTGCTGCTCGGTCTCCTCGCGGCGGTTTTCATAGTCGAGCAGCATCTGGACATTCACATCGAGCAGGCGTGCGTTATTTTCGGCCCGCTCGAAGTAGCGCCCCATCCAGTAAGTGGAGTCACCCACGCGGCTCAGCATGACGTCTCCCCTCCGTCGAGCACCCAAGTGTCTTTGCTCCCACCGCCTTGCGAAGAGTTCACCACCAGCGAGCCTTTGCGCAAGGCAACGCGGGTCAAGCCGCCGGGGATGATGCGGGTCTCCTCACCGCAGAGAATAAAGGGTCGCAAGTCGATATGACGCCCCTCCATGGCTCCATCGCACCATGAGGGCGAGCGGGAAAGGGAAATAACCGGCTGCGCCACAAAATTGCGGGGATCGGCTTCGATCAAACGGCGGAAATGTTCGATTTCATCCCGACTCGCTTTCGGTCCGATCAGCATACCGTAGCCACCGCTTTCGTTGGCCGATTTCACCACGAGGTTGCCGAGATTTTCGAGGATGTAGCGACGGTCGCTTTCGACAGCGGACAAAAAAGTTTCCACATTCGGCAGAATCGGATCTTCCCCGAGGTAAAAACGGATCATCGCCGGCACGTAATAGTAGACGACTTTGTCATCGGCCACCCCCGTGCCGATGGCATTGGCCAGACTCACATTGCCTTTGCGGTAGGCCTCGACCAACCCGGGCACCCCGAGAAGCGAATCCGCACGGAAAACTTTCGGAT
>JBILDG010000137.1:0-5327 GCA_044352715.1 Chthoniobacterales bacterium
TTGCACCAGAATCGCGTCCGCCACGTGGAGTTCGATGCGGCAATCTTCACCAACTTGACGCAAGACCATCTCGATTATCACGCGACGATGGAGGCTTATTTCGAGGCCAAGCAGCGCCTTTTCCTTCACTTGGAATCCCAACCGCACAAACGCGGAACCGCGGTCGTGAATATCGATGACCGGCACGGACGGCGCTTGCTTGACGAAATGGGGCCTCAGGTGAAGACCGTCTCTTACGGCCAGTCATCGAGTGCGATGTTCAAAGCTGCGGATGTGCGCACGGACCTGCATGGTACGCAGTTTACTCTTCATGCCGGGGGAAAGAGCTATCTCGTGCGGGTGCCGTTATTTGGCGTTTTCAATGTTTACAACGCGCTGGCCGCATTGGCGGGTATGCACGCCCTCGGCCACGATGTCCGCAAGTCGGTGGCGGCTTTGAAAGACGCGCCGCAGGTGCCGGGACGCATGGAAATGGTGCCCGGCCCCAAAGCCTTTCGTGTTTTTGTCGATTACGCCCATACACCCGATGCTTTGGAGAATGTTTTGCAAACCGTCCGCTCGCTCCAACCCCAGCGCGTCATCACGGTGTTCGGTTGCGGCGGAGACCGTGACCGGGCCAAACGCGGCGCGATGGGGAGAGCAGCCGAAGGGTTCTCCGATTGGTGTATCGTGACATCGGACAACCCGCGGAGCGAGGATCCGGAAGCTATCTGCCGGGAGATCACCGCGGCGCTGCAGGGAAAAAATCATGAAGTGATCACCGACCGTCGTGCCGCCATTCGCCGCGCGGTCGCGCTGGCAGTCCCGGGCGATATCGTTCTCATCGCGGGCAAAGGTCACGAAGATTACCAGGAATTTGCGGACCGAAAGGTGCCGTTTGACGATGTCGCGGAGGCCGCCGCGGCGATAAGGGGGAAAGCTGCCTGATTATGGATGCGATAATGCTTCATGATTTGGCAGCCGCTTGCGGCGGCTCTCTCGCGCGCGGAAACGGCGCGCGAGAGGTGACGAACATCAACAAGGATACCCGGACTCTGCAGACTGGTGACCTTTACTGGGCGTTGCGGGGCGAAAACTTCGACGGACATGATTTCGTGGCTGCCGCGGCACAGGCGGAGGCGGCCGGAGCAGTCGTGGAAAAAAACATCCCCAATGTTCCTCAAGATTTTCCGTTGATCCTGGTAGGCAATACGCAGGCTGCCTTGCACCGTTTGGCTGCTTGGTATCGTGATACAATCAAAGCGCGGGTGATTTGCTTGACCGGCAGTAATGGCAAAACAAGCACGAAGGACTTCACAGCTGCGATCGCGGCCACGCGGTTCACAGTCAGCAAGACCGAGGGCAATCTGAACAATCACATTGGTCTCCCGTTAACGATCTTATCGACGCGAACGACCGATGAGGTGGCGGTGTGGGAAATAGGGATGAATCATGCGGGCGAGATCGAAGAGTTGGCCCGCTTGGCACGCCCGGATATCGGTATCATCACAAACATTGGTGTGGCTCATATCGAGTTTCTCGGGTCGCGCGAAGCTATCGCGCGGGAAAAGGGAATGTTGGGCGAGGTCTTGGATGAGACGTCTGTTCTGATTTTGCCCCGCGAGGATGAGTTTACCCCGTCTTTGTCCGCTCGTACCAAAGCGCGTGTCCAAATCGCCGGAGATCCGAGCGGGGTCCATTCCGACAAAATACGGCCATCGATGAATGGATTGGATTTTGAGTTGATCAGCGCCTCGGAGCACGTGTCGGCCCACTTGCCGGTTACCGGCGAACATATGGTCCGCAATGCATTGCTGGCCGCGACCGCGGGACTCGAGCTTGGTCTGTCCTTGCGCGAGTGCGCCTCGGGCTTGGCGACGACAAAACTTTCGGCCCGGCGGCTGTCTTGCTCTGATGTCCGTGGGATCACCGTTTTGGATGACAGTTACAACGCAAACCCCGACTCGATGGAGGCGGCCATGCACGCTTTGCGCGGTTTACCCGGAGGTGGCCGACGCTTTGCTGTGCTGGGTCGCATGGGCGAATTGGGTGCGTATGCCGGGGAGGGTTATCGCCGCGTCGGATTGGCCGCGGCAAACACCATGGATGTGCTGATTGCCGTTGGCGCGGAAACCGAACCGATGGCCGTAGCGGCAGAGGCATCGGGTGCGCGAGAAGTTCTGAGAGCCTCCGACACCAGCGAGGCGGCACGGATGCTGCGTCAATTGGCGCGACCGGGCGATGCCGTGGTGATCAAAGGAAGCCGGGCGGCACGGATGGAACGTGTTTTGGAGGACTTTTGCTGATGCTTTATTACCTTTATTTGCTTCATGACTACGGGGAGGGGATCGGTTCCGAGATTCTCAAGGGGTTCAATGTCTTTCAATACATCACCTTCCGGGCGGTCGCAGCCGGAGTGACGGCGTTTTTGCTCAGTCTGATTTTTGGAAACTGGGTGATCAGAAAACTCATTTCGCTCAAGTTGGGACAGCCGATCCGCACGCAGGAGGAAGTGCATCGGTTGCACGAGTTGCACGGCGCGAAAGCCGGCACGCCGACCATGGGCGGCGTGCTCTTGTTGGGGGCGGTTCTTATTTCGACGTTCCTCTGGGCGCGTCCGACAAACCCGCTTGTCTGGTTGGCTCTTTTTTCGGTGATCTACCTTGGGGCGCTGGGGTTTGTGGATGACTATCTCAAGGTTACCAAAAAATCCTCCGACGGCATCAGCAGCAGACTCAAATTTGCCCTGCAGTGCGTTCTGGCGGCAGCGGTCACCGTTTTCTTTGCTTATGAACCGACTCTTTCCGGACACGCCTCGCAACTTTTTGTGCCGTTTTCCAAGGAGCCCATCGTGCAAAACCTCGGGATATTCACATTCTTTCTCTATCTGTTTGTCATCGTCGGCACTTCGAACGCCGTCAATTTGACCGACGGTCTTGATGGTTTGGCGGCTGGATGCACGGTGACGGTTGCCTTTGCCTTCGCCGTCCTGGCTTATGCAGCCGGCAACATCAAGATTGCGACTTATCTGCAAATCCCGTTTGTCAATTTTTCCGGCGAGTTGGCTATCGTGAGCATGTCGCTGGTGGGGGCGGGGCTCGGTTTCCTGTGGTGGAACTGTCATCCGGCTCGCGTCTTCATGGGCGACACGGGATCACTGGCCATCGGCGGATTGCTCGGCGTGATCGCGATTTCGTGCAAACAAGAATTGCTGCTGGCCCTGATCGGCGGAGTGTTTGTGCTCGAGGCCGGTTCGGTGATTCTTCAGGTGGCGAGCTTCAAATTGACGGGCAAGAGGATCTTCAAAATGTCGCCGCTGCACCACCATTTCGAGCTGAGCGGATGGAAGGAGAGCACCGTGATCGTTCGCTTTTGGATTCTCTCGCTAATCTTTGCCCTGCTGGGGCTGGCAACTTTGAAGCTGCGGTGATTTCCATGGATTACACCGGTAAAAAAGTGGCAGTGCTGGGCCTCGGCCGGAGTGGCGCTGCGGCGGCGCGTTTGCTCCTCGATGAAGGGGCAACCGTAACGGTGCTTGACTCCGGGGATCCGACGCCGCGGCGCCGGACAGCCGAGGTGCTTTCCACCCGAGGTGCGCAGGTCGTATTGGGTGGGGATGCACTGCTTTGTGACCAGGACTTTGATTTTGCTGTGCTGAGTCCGGGAATCGACCCGTTAGTTCCGCTGGCGAGACGGCCGGTCGAGGCGGGGGTTCCGCTGCTCGGTGAAATCGAGTTGGCTTTCCGCAGCTGCCGATGCCCTGTCGTTGCCATCACCGGAACCAATGGCAAAACAACCACGACAGGTCTGACCGCTTCACTCCTCAATGCCGCCGGCATCCGGGCCGAGGCCTGCGGCAATATCGGATTGCCCTTCAGCGAGGTAGCGGGTCGCAGCGCCGCGCTCGAGGTGGCCGTTGTCGAGATTAGCTCTTTCCAACTGGAGACCACGGATGCATTTCGACCCCGGGTGGCGGTCTGGACCAACTTCAGCGCAAACCATCTGGACCGCTACCCGGACATTGAATCATACCGCGACGCCAAGTTGCGTATTTTCGCGAGGCAGACCGGTGAGGATTATGCCGTGGTCAACGCGCGGGAGTCGCTGCCCTCCTTGCGGGCGAAGAAGTTGACCTTCACTGCGGCGCCCTCGATTCCGGCAGACTTCACTTTTGCCCAAGACACAATCCAGCATCTTGGTAGACCGGTTCTCCCGATATCCGAGACACGCTTGCGCGGGCCGCACAATGCGGAAAACCTGATGGCGGCGTTGGCCGCCGGCCTTTGTCTCGGCGCTGATTTGCAAAAAATGCTGCCCGCGGCCCGAACATTCACGGCGCCTCCCCATCGTTGCGAGTTTGTCCGCGAAGTGGATGGTGTGATTTGGATCAACGACTCCAAGTCCACGAACCTAAATGCCTTGGAGCAGGCGTTGCGCGGGCTGTGCGGTGGTGCCGTTCTTATCGCCGGCGGAAAAAACAAGGGTTTCGATTTTGCGCCATTGGCAAAATTGGTCAGTGAGCGCGTGCATGACGTCGTCCTGATCGGAGAGATGCGCGAGTCGATCGCGCGGGATTGGGCTCAAGCTGTGCCTTGTCATTCGGCCGATAGTCTGGCTGACGCGGTGGCTCAAGCCCGCCAGCTGGCCAGAGACGGCGACACTGTTCTTTTTTCGCCCGGAACTTCTTCGTTCGACATGTTCCGTAGTTACGAAGAGCGCGGAGATTTTTTCAAACAGCTCACCCACCAAATCCAACCAAAATAACATCACCATGAAACTCCAACTGTTCAGCAAAATGACGGCCAAGTCCCGCGGCCGGAAGGTGGTTCGCGCGTCCGCCGCGCGCGCCATGCGCGGGGGCGAGGATGACTACTACGAGGCGGAACCCAACATGAAGCTGTCCCACGCTTTCATGGTGGTTCTGATTTTGCACGTTGTCGCGGTTGGAGGCATTTATGCCTTCAACCAGATCAAAGTGCAGAAGAAGTCCGACCTGCTGGCCAACATCAGCAACAAAATCACGCAGGCTACCGGTGGCACAACGGTGGCCGCGGCTGCTCCAGTGGCCAAGACGGTTGTTGCCGCTCCTCCGGTGCAAAGAATGCCGGGCGATGCCGACGAGCCGCTCCCGGCCGTGGTCTCGGATGCTCCTGCCGTCAAGCAAGTCGCCGCTGCCTCGGCTTCGATTGTGCCGCCTCCGGTTGTTGCCAGCGAGACGGTTGCTTCCGCTGCCGCCAAACCGGCTCCGGTGAAAGTTGATGCCAAACCAGCCAGTGCACCTGGCATCAAGCCGGCCGCGCAAACGGTGGGTGCCGCAACCTACAAAGTCGAGAAGGGTGACAATCCCT
>JBILDG010000138.1:0-5314 GCA_044352715.1 Chthoniobacterales bacterium
CCTTGCGGCCCAAGGCGGAAACTCCTGTGTCGACACGGGCAAAGACCTGCAGAGGTATTTCAATCAGACCCGTGGTGTTTTTATCGACGGCAACATTCAGCTCGAACGAAGACTCGTCGAACTGCGCCTCGTAACGTCCATCCGGTGAGTCCACCACCAGCATGCGCTCATTGATTCCGGGAGATGAAAAATAAAACCGGTGCATATCGATGGTGATTTGCTGCCCGGCCGTGACCGGCTGCATGGGAATCCACCCGATAAAACTACGCAGACTCTGCTCGCTATCTGCCTGACCAACCACACGCATCGGCAGAAGAATACCCGAGACAATCCACAGAAACAGAGATGAACGTAGAGAGGGTGAGAGCATTGTCAGCGTGCGGGCATGCCGCTTGATGGGGACGAAAACAACTCATAATAAGCTGCCGTCAATGGTGGAATTTTTTCGATCATCAACCCGGATTTTTCCATTTCCACCGGTCCGGATACCCACTCCTTTGCACCCTCGGGGATTTCCCCCAGACGATCCACCCCGGTCACGGTCACTGTTTTCGATCCTGCCAAAGCATCCCATCCGAGAAAACGCATGGCCGACGGAGATATCCTGACACGCACATCGTTCATCGAGGTATTCGGGTGCAAGTTGACAACCACCAGCACACGCTGCCCGCTTGCCGCATCGTAACGGAGATAGCCGTAAAGCCATCTCCCGGGAACTGCTTCACCCGCAGCTCCGTAGCCCTTGTTGTCCGCATTGTCGGGATTCAACGGATAAAATCCCCCGCGACGGAAAGCCGGCAAATCAATGACAGCAAGCAATCGCCGGTAATAATCGCGCAAAGACTTCTGCTCATCCGACAAAAGTCCGCCGTCAAATTTACCCTCGTTGACCCATTTCGAAAACTCCGGCATTGACCAGTAATCGTAAATTGTCGTTCGCCCGTCATCGCTC
This sequence comes from Chthoniobacterales bacterium, assembly GCA_044352715.1. Lineage (GTDB taxonomy): Bacteria > Verrucomicrobiota > Verrucomicrobiia > Chthoniobacterales > JACTMZ01 > JACTMZ01. The sequence goes on from JBILDG010000138.1 coordinate 953, forward strand.
CCGAACCCCTCCATACCCTCGGCTCTCTCCCCAACTTCCTGCCCATGGTACAGCGACACCGGCCCGACCGAGAGCCCGTAAATCAGGGCCGACACCGGACGCCCCACCGCCATACCATATCCTCCCCACGCGGCTCGCGACGCCAAACGCACCGTTTCATGGTTCTCCGCATAAAGCACCATGTTGTCGAAAACAAACGGGTGAGGCAGACGCTTGTCGATGTCATTGGCCGAACCATCGGGTGCATACACGTCGCGTACAGCCTCGTAAACCGACGACACCTCGACCGCGGCAAAACCGGCATTAAGCAACTCCAAGCCGGCATCACCCATGGTGGTCGCGGCCACATTCGCATCGCCGCTTGGAACCCATGTCTTTTTTTCGCTGCCTGTGTGCGCAATGAAGACAACCTGCGGATCCCGCGCTTGCGCTCGAACCATCAACCACTGCCAGAACTCCGGTGGGACCATCGAGGCATGATCAACGCGAAAACCATCCACGCCCATACCTTGCCACCAAGCTATGACTGCATCCATTTTCCCCCAAGTATCAGGAACCGGCAGATCTTGATGGTCCGAGTTGGGAGAAAATCGCGCATCTGGTGCAGGCGCGGCAAAGTTCCAGCCGTAATTGAGCTTAACCGTGTCATACCAACTGTCCGCCGCCGGGGCCCAACTAACGATGTTATTGCCTGTGACCCGACCAAACTCCCTCTCCGTTTCAAGCAAACCGTCCGCTTCACCCAAAGTTTGGGCCGTCGGACTTGTCGGGCGTCCGTCACCATCCGTCGTGGGTAGCCGCAATGGCGGCGCACTCCCATCGCTGGCACCGGCGCTATCCAGATAGAAAAAATTGTTTTTCGGATCGAAAAACTTTGTGCGGTCATCCTGACGTCCGAAGTCAAATTCAGGCTTCACAACCGACTGGTAGCCGCGCGCCACGTGGTTGGGCACAAAATCCATCAAAACCTTGAGACCTTTCCCATGGATTCGCCCTACCATGGCTTTGAATTCATCCAGCCTCTTGGACGGGACATCCGCATAGTCCGGCGAGACATCAAAGTAGTCACGAATGGCAAAAGGGTTTCCGGCCAGCCCTTTCAGCACATCAGGGTCATCTCCCGGCAGGTCGTGTGCTTCGTAGGTTGTACCCGACGCCTGCCGCAACACTCCCGTCAGCCAGATGTGGGTGAAGCCCATACCTTGGATTTCAGCAAGCGAGGTGGTATTCAGGTCAGCGAACTTGCCGGAGCCGTTTTGCGCCAAAGTCCCATTCGTCACCCGCGCCGGATTCGTGTTACCGAACAAACGCGGCATCAATTGGTAAATGCGCAATCTTGGCACGTCCGCCGAAATCCTGCGGTTCCAAGCATAAGTCGCCCCATCTTTTCCGGAATGGATCGAGAGGTAATTCCTCAGCGCCCGTTCCCCTGTTCCTGATGGCGCGGTCTTGTCCATGGCTCCGTAAAAGCGCCCCATCCCCTCCTCAGCCGAGAGGTCTTTCATGTAAACAGCCAAATCAATGCGCGACGCCTTGCCCAAAGTTTTTTGGGGCAAGCGCAGCTGTATTTGTGCCGGCTCGACGGTCGCGGTGAAGTTACCAGCAGCAGCTTCCCTCGCTCCCCATTGAAAGTTTTTCCAACGCCTAACAAACGTCTCCACCCCGTCGCCCGTGCTTCTCGCCTCGAGCAACATATCCGCCTGAAACGGCAGCCACACCGGGGATCCCTCCATCCCTTTCCCGGCCGGCAGCAGCGAAGCACCGGATCCATCACCCATACGCAGCGCAACAAACACAGCTTGATTCGGACGATCCACACCGGCTCCAAGCACCCGGATATCCAAACCCTCCGGCGATTTCGTGATTCCATAGCGCAATTCATCCGCACCCGCGGCGTCGAAGGAAAAAACGGCGCCGGATGATCCGATAACTCCCGCCAGCAGGCATAGTAGGGCAGGAAAAACGGCGCTCATAACAAAGCAGCATCTCAAACTTCCACCATTATGGTGTCAAGTAGCGTGCTTCTTTCCTTGCCGGCCAGCTTCCCATGTTTTCTCCTGCTACCGTCATATTTTGTGAAAGCCACCCGACACGCTTCCTCTCCCGGACTTTCCGCATTCCGATGGCATCAGGCATGGCCACGCAAGTTGGTCTCCTATGCTGTTCTTGCCGCCACACTTCTGCTCGTCCTCGTGCCTCTTTGGCAAATCTTGGTGCTGGCTTTGGAACCGGCGAGATCCGGACAGACCTATGCTTGGCGTTTTCCAGCCTCGCCAAACCTCGACAACTTCTACCGCTTGATGACCGGCACCGACTTTGCCCTCTGGCTCGCCCATTCGCTTCTGGTCGCTCTGGCCGTTACGGCGCTCGGCCTCATTCTCGCCGCCACGGCGGGATACGCCATCTCCCGCTTCCGTTTTTTCGCACGTGGAGCCCTGCTCAACACCCTGCTCGTCACCCAAATCTTTCCCGCCACGATGTTGCTGCTGCCGATCTTCATCATCCTCTCGCAGCTCCAGCTGGTTGATACCTTCTTGGGCCTCGGCCTCATCTATCTCGCCACCGTGCTGCCTTTCAGTATCTGGCAAATGAAAAGCTACTATGACAGCATCCCGGAGAGTATCGAGGAGGCCGCCGCGATGGACGGCTGCACCCCATCGGAAACCTTCCGTCGTGTCGTCATTCCCGTGGCCGCCCCGGGCTTGGCGGTGACAGCCCTCTTCTCTTTCGCGGCCTCGTGGAATGAATACGTGGTAGCGGCCATTATTTTGCAGGATTCGAGACTTTTCACCCTACCGCTCGGCTTGCGCGAGCTGCAGATGAGCGATTCGCCGGGCCACGCCGGACTCTTCGGCGCGGGAGCTCTCTTTGTTACTCTCCCGATGCTTTTGCTTTACCTTTTGCTGAGCCGGTTTCTCGTGGCCCGCGTGCAAGAGATCACCAGTCGTCGTTAGTCCCCGCGGTAAACGCAGCGCGAAGTCGGCGTCTCGTGGATGATGATCTCGCTCAGACAGGGCAACAGCGGCTTCAATTCCTTCCATAGCCATCCCGCCAACTGCTCAAATGTCGGATTTTCCAATCCGGGAATCTCGTTCAAATAACGATGATCAAGCCTAGCGATGAGAGGCTTCACCACGCGGCTGATCTCTGCATGATCCATCAGCCATCCGGTCTGCTCGTCAACTGGACCGGTCACCGATACCTCGATCTTGTAACTATGACCGTGCATGCGGGCACATTGGTGATCGGGAGGCACATTCGGCAAAGTGTGGGCCGCCTCGAAATGAAAAATTTTACTCAGCGTGATATTCATACCCGCCTTTGTAGCGCCCGGCGCCCTCCACGGCAAACGGTCAGACACCCCGCGCCCGCGGCTCCCAAATAAATTTATGCATCTGGAGCTGAAAGCGCGCCGGCAGTTTGTCCTCTAACATCCATGCCACTATGTCCGCCGGAGCGATTTTTCCAAAAATCGGACTCAAGAGAACCGCGCTGACTTTCTCCGACAGGTGATACTCCGCCACCTTTCCCCGCGCCCATTCGTAATCCTCTCGCGATCCGATCACGAACTTCACTTCATCCCGCTGAGTCAAGTGAGAGATATTGGCGTAAAGGTTCCGCCCGCACTCCCCGCTCGACGGCGTTTTCAAATCCATGATGCGGTGCACCCGGGCGTCGACCGGCGCGATATCGTGGGCCCCGCTGGTTTCGAGCAGCACGGTGAAACCGGCCTCGCACAGCAGGGCCAGCAGCGGGACGCAGTTTGGCTGCAACAGCGGCTCGCCACCGGTCACTTCGACCAACGGACAATCGAAGCCCCGAACTTTTTCCACAATCTCGTCGAGTGGCATTTTCTGGCCTTCGTAAAAAGCGTATTCGGTATCGCAGTAAGTGCAGCGCAAGTCACAAAAAGTCAGCCGGATAAAAACACAGGGCAGTCCCGCCCAGGTGCTCTCGCCCTGCACAGATTGATAGATTTCGTTGACGGTCAGCTTTTGCACTGCGCGGCAGATTAGCTCATTCACTTCCGCGAGCAAACCGGACAAATCATTTTTGCGCCAGAGCCTGTCTCCGTCTAAGCTCCCGGCACCATGAAACAGCCCGACGAAAACGCTGCTCCCTCGGTCCTGCGCGATACGCAGAGCGAACCGGACCACCGGCGCATCCACATCGACCGCGTCGGCGTGAAAAACCTTCGTTTTCCCATTCAAGTCTCCACTTCACCCGGCGACTCTCAGAGCACCATCGCCACTGTCCAGCTCACGGTCGATCTGCCCCATCAATTCAAAGGCACGCACATGAGCCGCTTTCTCGAAGTGCTGCAATCACACGGCCCTGTTCTTCATCCAGAGGACATCGAAC
>JBILDG010000139.1:0-5310 GCA_044352715.1 Chthoniobacterales bacterium
ATCGCCCCCGGCCATCGTGGCGTCCTGACAGTGATCAAGCACCGGCAAGCCGAACATCCCGCAATACTCCGCCGCACGGCGCATGACCTCGTGGTTCTGCACGCACCGTCCGTCATCGGTCACCGCCACGATGCCGGCTGAAGCCATCGCTCCGATCGGGGCGAGTTGCTCGCCTTGCGAACCCACGGTGATCGCTCCCGTGGTAAAAACATTGACCACCCCGACTTCCGCCGCCCGCTCTTCCATCCACGCGATGATCCCCGGATGATCCGCCACGGGCTGGGTGTTGGGCATGGCCACCACGCTGGTGAATCCGCCCGCCGCCGCCGCCCGCGTCCCGGTCTCGATCGTTTCCTTGGCCCCCTGACCCGGTTCGCGCAGATGCACGTGCATGTCGATCAATCCCGGACAGACCACCAACCCGCGCGCATCGACTTCCAGCGCGCCCTCCACTTCAGTCTCGGCGAATTTTCCACCGGCAATAAACACGTCCCCCACCGCGTCACGTCCCGAGGCCGGGTCAACGACACGTCCGCCGCGTATGTTCATCGAGTTTTTCACAAATTTTCCTCCCCATGCGCGACCGAGCCGCAGAGATACAACACCGCCATACGCACGGCGATGCCATTGGTTACCTGATCGAGAATGACGCTGTGCGAACCGTCCGCCACCGCCCCGTCCAACTCCACCCCGCGATGAATCGGCCCCGGATGCATGACCAAGGCCTCCGGACGCAAGCGCTCCGCCCGCGACGCGTTCAACCCGAAGAGCGACGCATATTCCCCCGTGCCAGGAAAGTAACCCGCCTTTTGCCGTTCATGCTGGATGCGCAAAAGGTTGATCACATCCAACTCACCAAGCACTTCGTCCAAACGGTGCGTGATCCGGACGCCGGCCCGCTCGAATTCCCGCGGCACCAAAGTCGGCGGACCGATCAGCGTGACTTCCGCCCCGAGCTTGGTCAGAGCGTGGATATTCGAGCGCGCCACCCGGCTGAAACGAATATCGCCCACGATGCCCACTTTCACTCCGGCAACTCGGCCCAATCGCTCGCGGATGGTGAAAACATCGAGCAAACCCTGTGTCGGGTGCTCATGGGAACCGTCCCCTGCATTGATCACTCCGGCCCGCAGGCGTTCGGCCAAGAACTGCGGCGCACCCGCCGCCGAATGACGCAGCACGATCAGGTCAGCCGCCAGCGCCTCGAGGTTTTTGGCCGTGTCTATCAGGCTTTCGCCCTTGGAAAGACTGGATGTGTTCGCCGTGATATTGACCACGTCGGCACTCAAGCGCACCCCGGCCAATTCGAATGAAGTGCGCGTGCGTGTGCTCGCCTCCACGAAAAAATTCACCAACGTCTTGCCACGCAGACTCGGCACTTTTTTCAGTCGCCGTTGGCCCACGCCTTTGAATTCCGCGGCCGTGTCCAGAATGAAGACGATTTCCTCCGGCGACAGGGCATCCAAAGAGAGCAAATCTTTGCGGGTCCATTTCATGATTCGAAAATTCCCTCCTCGCCCGCGTCCGTCTCGCTGAATCGCACACGAACCCGCGACGCAGCCTCAACCTTCAATTCCACCCCGGTGAAATCCGGTCGCACCGGCAGTTCCCGACCGCCCCGGTCGGCCAGCACAGCGTATAAAATTCGGCGCGGTCGCCCGTAAGCCAGCACTGCCTCGATCGCCGCGCGCGCCGTGCGCCCCGTGTGCTGGACGTCATCCGTCAGCATGATTGTCCACTGCTCTAAATCCATCGGCAGATCCGTCCCGCGCAAACCTTCCACTCCCTCGCGCATCCCCAAGTCGTCGCGATACATGGCGATATCAACCGCGCCGCAGCGGCAATCAATCCCTCGTGCCGACAAGGCCCCGGCCAGCTTTTGCGCCACCACCGGCCCTCGCGTGGGAATTCCCGCCAGAAAAAGCGGCCCTTTGTCCTTCAACTCGCCCGCCATCGCGTCAGCCATCCGATCGATCGCCGAAGCCACGCCCTGCGCGTCGAGCAATTGGCGGGCTGGTGGTTGTGTCATTGGCAGTCAGTCTGCCACAAAAGCGGCGAAGACGTCAGCACTCTGTTTTCAGTTGGTTGACGAGGACGGCTTGGACGACCTCGTGCGACTATCGCGCCAGCCCGAACGGTGACGCATCACCCAGTCGAGCAGGGCTCTCTCAAAACCGATATCGCGGCCGGCTTTTTCACTTTCGATCCACTTGTGACGAAGAATTTCTTCCCTCTCCGCAATAAACTCGCGGTAAAGCGTGGAGTTACGCACCAGATTGGCTCCCTCAGCTTGGGGGTTGTCCATTTGCAGGGAAATTGGCATAGCAGACCGAACCGGTCAAGAAACGATCGTTTCAACCCGCTACCGTTGCGCTATCCGCGGCATCCACTTCCCGGCGCACCGCCGCGGCGATCTTCATAAACTCTTGGCCGATCGGACTCTCTTGGGCTCGCCCCACAATCGGCATCCCCGTGTCGCCGGCCTCGCGCGTGGGGATATCGATCGGCACCTCACCCAGTAATGGAACCCCGAGCCGGTCGGCCTCCCGCTGCCCTCCGCCTTTGCCGAAAATATCGTAACGAACCCCGTCGCTCGGGCACGCGAAGTAGCTCATGTTTTCCACCAGGCCGAGCACGCGCACATTCGTTTTGTGGAACATGGCGACAGCTTTGCGCGCATCGATCAACGCGACCTCTTGGGGCGTCGTCACCACCACCGCCCCGGCCAAAGCGACCGTCTGCACCACCGTGAGCTGGATGTCCCCTGTGCCGGGAGGCAGGTCGAGCACGAGATAGTCGAGCTCACCCCAATCCACCTGACGCAAAAACTGCTGCGTGTAGCGCGTCACCATCGGTCCGCGCAACACCGCCGGCGTGTCGCCATCGGCCAAAAAGCCCATCGACATCAATTTCAGTCCGTAGCGTTCGACCGGAATGATGCGATTGTCCTCGGTCGCGCTGGGCGCTTCGGAGGTTCCAAACATCAAGGCGATGCTGGGTCCGTACAAATCGCAGTCGCACAACCCCACCCGTGCCCCGCCGAGACTGAGAGCCTGCGCCAGATTTGCCGCCACCGTGCTTTTGCCCACGCCCCCTTTGCCGCTGGCCACGGCGATGACATGTTTGACTCCCTCAATCTTGGTCGCTCCCGGGGAGGCTGCCGCCGGCGGCTTTTTCAGATCGATCAAAACATGCGGTGTCTCGACCCCCGGCAACACCGCCAGTGCCTCCATGCATCCGCGATGGATTTGTTGCGCGATCTTTGAATCGTCGACCGCCAATGACAATTTCACAAAGACTTCGCCGCCGCGCACCTCAGCCGATTGCACGAGCCCGAACGACACAATGTCCCTGCTGAAGCCCGGATATTTCACCGCCCGCAAAGCCTCGCGCACATTTTCCTCGGTTACGTTTGCCATAAAAAGTTCATCATGGAATTCGCGCCGGCGCGTCAAAAGGATTTTCGCAAATGGCTCGGTAAAATTCCCAGCGCCTCGCGGTATTTCGCCACGGTTCGTCGCGCCACGGCCAAGCCGTCGTCCTGGAGCCGCGCCACGATCTGCTGGTCGCTGAGCGGCTTGCGCGCATTCTCGCCGCGGATGAGTGCGGCGATCGCATCCTTCACGCTCGTGTTGCTCACCTCCGCACCGTCGGCCGTGCGGTAACCCGTGGTGAAGAAAAACTTCATTTCGAACATCCCCTGCGGCGTCGCCACGGTTTTGCCGGCAATGGCCCGGCTGACCGTGGTCTCATGCACCCCCACCACTTCGGCCACCTGCGCCATGGTCATCGGCGCGAGCGCCGGGAGCCCCTCCTCGAGGAAGGCCCGTTGCCGCACCACGATCTCTCGGGCAATAGCCAGAATGGTCTGCTGTCTTTGCTGGATGCTTTTGATCAAAAATTTGCCGCCGCGAATTTTGTCGCGCAGATATGTCCGCACCTCGTCCGCGCTGCCCGCTTCGCCCAGCAGATCCCGGTAGGCCCGGCTGATCCGCAGATGCGGCACGCTGTCCCGGGCCAAGGACACCACGAATTCGTCGCCCACCCGCTCGATGATCACGTCCGGCGACAACACCTGCGCCGCCACCCCGGCAAACGCCTGACCAGGCTTGGGGTTGAGACGAGAGATCACGGCCCCGGCGTCTCTCACCTGATCTTGGGAAACACCGAGCGCCGAGGCGATTTCCGCGAATTTTTTGCGGCCGAGGAAATCGAGATGGCCCTCGACTATGCGCGCTGCCGTGCTTTGCGCTTCGCCCAAACGGGCCAACTGAAGCTTCAAGCACTCGGCCAGATCACGCGCTCCCACCCCGGGAGGTTCCAGCGTCTGCAAAAGGTGCAGCATCTCGATCACCTCGGCTGTCTCCGCCCCCGCCTCGTCGGCCACCTCCTCCGGAGATGCCGCCAGGTAGCCGTCCTCGTTCAGATTTCCCACCAGCAAGGTGGCGATGCGCCGCTGCACGGGGTCGAGCGCCATCCGGCTGAACTGTTTTTCCAAATGCCCCGCCAAAGTTTCCGGCGGGGCGACGCCTTCCAAAAAGTGACGCCGGCGCGCGTCCGCCTCCGGATCGAAGTTTTGCGCACCGTCGGCCGAAAAAGTCTGCCAGTCGTCCTGCAGATCGAGCAACTCTCGCAGCGCGGCATCCTCGTCGTGCTCCGACTCCTCCTCGACCGGCGGCACCTCCTCCTCCGGCACTTCCTCCTCGAGCACCGGGTTGCTCTCCAACTCCTGCCGCACCATCTGTTGCAACTCCAATGCCGTCGCCTGCAAAATCTCCAGACTTTGCCGCATCTGCGGGGCCAACACCTGCTGTTGGCTCAAATGGGCACTCTGCTGCATACCGGGCATGCGCACTACAAGGCCCGCCCCAATCCATCACTGCAAGCATTTTCCGCGCCAAAATTCAGGCTGCGGCAAACAAATCATTCCCCAAGCTGGGATGGATATCCTCATCCCAAGAGGACCTCGCCCCAGCCCGCCAACGCTGTGCCGCCGCATAAGCGATCATCGCCGCATTATCCGTGCACATCGCGGGTGCGGCGAAAATCACCTCCAGCGAATTTTCCGCCGCCGCTGTCTCGAGACGTTCACGCAGGCGCCCGTTCAGACCGACCCCACCGCTCACCGCGATGAGCTTGCGACGGTTGGCTCGGGCCGCCCGCACGGCTTTGTGCACCAGCACATCGACGACAGCCTCTTGGAAACCGGCACACAAGTCCGGCCGATCGGCCGCACCCGTTTTCGGCAGCAAATAGCGCACCGCCGTTTTCAATCCACTGAAGCTGAAATTGTCGTCTCCTGAGCATTTC
>JBILDG010000140.1:0-5303 GCA_044352715.1 Chthoniobacterales bacterium
GCCCGACATTTCCGGAGCAGCGGCATCCAAAATTCACCCTTTCCTACGAAGGCCACGAATGCCAATGGAACGGACCCTCATGGCCCTTGGCGACCTCCATGACGCTCACGGCATTAGCCAATCTGCTCAACGACTACAATCAGGAAACCGTCTCAAAACAGCTCTTCTACGACACGCTGCAAAGGTATTCAAAATCCCATCGTTTCCAGCGTGAGGACGGCAAGGTCGTGCCGTGGATCGATGAAAACATCCATCCCTACACCGGCGACTGGATTTCCCGCACGATGCTCATCGCGCGCGGAAAAGATCCGAAACTCGATCCCAAGAAAAAACCGGTCGAAGAACGCGGCAAGGACTACAACCACTCCACCTTCTGCGACCTTGTGATTAGCGGACTCGTCGGCATCCGCCCGCGCCATGACAACAAAATCGTCGTGAACCCTCTCCTGCCGGAAGGAACATGGGATTGGTTCTGCCTCGATCGCGTTCCCTACCACGGCCACGAGTTGACGGTGATCTGGGATCGCGACGGCAAAAAATACAATCGCGGGGCTGGGTTCCAACTCCTCATCGATGGCAAGCCCGCAGCCCGTTCCGAGACACTCTCGAAACTCGAAACCATCCTTCCGCCGCCAGAGACTGCGCGCATTGATCAGAGCGGCAACCCCGATTGATCCCATGCCACTCCGCTTCTCCCTGCTTCACCTCGTTCTGGTTTTGACCCTTTGCATCCAGACGGTTATTGCCTCTGATTCCGGCTCCAAGCCGAACATCCTCCTCATCCTCGCCGACGACCTCGGCTGGTCCGATATGGGCTGCTACGGAGGTGAAATCAAAACACCGAATCTTGATGCCCTTGCCAAGGACGGGCTTCGTTTTTCGCAGGCTTATAATTCCAGTCGCTGTTGTCCCTCGCGTGCCAGTCTGCTCACGGGTCTCTATCCCCACCAGGCGGGAATCGGCCGCTTTGTCGGGCGTGACAACGGGATGCCCGGCTACCGCGGGAGCTTGAATGATAATACCGTGACCCTCGCTGAGGTTCTCAAGAAAGCGGGATACGGCACCTACATGGTTGGCAAGTGGCATGTGAACGAGCCCGGTCCCACCAAGCGTGGCTTCGACGAGTTTTATGGATTCGTTCACGGACACGGTCTGGATTCCTGGGAGCCGCGCATGATGATCCGCCTGCCAGAAGGCCGTCCGCAGCGCGAATACCCGGCAGGCAAATACTTCGCCACCGATGCCATCACCGACTACGCCTTGGATTTTCTGCACACCGCGCGCACGCAGAAGCATCCCTGGTTTCTCTATGTTGCTTATCAAGCCCCGCATTTTCCGGTGCAGGCACCGCCGGAACTCACCGAGACCTATGTTTCCACCTACGAAAAAGGGTGGGATGTATTGAGAGCCGAGCGCATCGAGCGGCTTAAGAAGCTCGGTCTCGTTCCTGCCTCCCTGGCGGATCCCGGACGCTCACCGATTGAAAATATCCACGCCGCACGCAAGGCAGGGTCTGCCACTGACGACGGGAAAAATCCCGCGTGGGAATCTCTCGACCCGGGCCGCCGCGCTGATCTCACGCGCCGCATGGCGGTCTATGCGGCGATGGTTGAGAACATGGATGCCAACATCGGTCGATTGATCGCCGACCTCCGAAAAAGCGGCGAACTCGACAACACGCTCATCCTTTTCCTCAGCGACAATGGCGCTTGTGCCGAGTGGGAGCCCTTCGGCTTTGACCTCACGGCTTCCAATTATGCAAACCCCAAACCCGGGCATGGCGTGGATGGCAATACCAGCAGGGAGCCGAGCCTCCTGCACGAAGGCGAGGCGCTGCAAAAGCTCGGTGGCCCCGGCAGCCTCTTCAGCTATGGCAGCGGCTGGGCGAACCTTTCCAATACGCCGCTCTGGCTTTACAAGCACCATGCACACGAGGGAGGCATCCGCACCCCGATGATCGCGCACTGGCCGGCACGTATCCGCGACAAGGGCGTGATTTCGAATCAGGTCGCTCATGTCATGGATATCATGCCCACCGCAATTGAGATCGCGCATGCCGACTATCCGCCTGAGGCTCCATCATTGGAGGGCAAGAGTCTCCTTCCCGCATTCAACGGGGACGCCCCTACGTCTCGTAACATCTTCTTTGAGCATGAGCGCAATGCTGCCCTGCGCGAGGGGGACTGGAAGCTCGTAGGCAAGGGAGCCTTGGCAAAGGAGGGGGTGCGCCCCGAGGTAAAGTGGGAACTCTACAATCTCGCTGCCGATCCCAACGAACAGAACAACCTCGCCAAATCAGAGCCGGATCGGGTGAAGGAAATGGCCGACAGGCTTCTTGCCGAGGCTTGGCGCACGCACGCCTTGCCATCACCTTGAGCGCTCTATTTGTTGTTGATTTCCATGCTGCCGATAGTAACCAAATCTCTTGGTGCTTGTTCTAAGGTAATGGATTAGATGGACTCATAACATTTTCCCCATTGCATATAGCGCGTTCTCACTCGGGTAGATATCCTTTGCCGATTACTTAAAATATTTCTTTTAGCGGGCAGAGGGGAGAAACCACTGCGTGATCGTCGTCCGTCTAAGCGGAAACGTGCAGTTGGAATTTGCGTCCAAGAGTTCGGTGCTGGGGCGATCTTCCAGCATAAGCTCTGTCATGTGTATCGTCAGAGTATGGATGGGCCCACGAAACTTGGTGGGTGCGGGACATGCGGAAAACTTGGGTGCGGGGGCGGGATTTGAACCCGCGACCTCTAGGTTATGAGCATTACCCTAGCTTCCTTTTCTCTATTGCTTTGACCAGTGCTGTGAGCCCCAATTCTCTGGGCATGTTCCTCGCGATTTCCCAATTTTGCAGTGTGCGCACAGAAACGCCCAAGTGCTTGGCTGCATCTTCCAGCGTAAACTTACGTCTTTCGCGGTAGTCATTGATGAGTTTGGCGAATTTCTTCCGAAGTCAATGCTGCACCCTCAATGCACTCGCTGGCAAAATGGCATCCGTCGCTTCAAGGCGATGGGTAAGACCAAGGCGGATTTCTTCAAGGCCGAGCAAGTGGCGCTTATGCCGCTTGAGCAAGGGGTGTTCGATCATCTGGTTGAGGGGTGAGCCTTTACTTACATTTGGAGACTGTGCGTCGTGCGGCAAGACAATGGTCACCATCTCATTCGTGGTTTGTCCGGAGGAGGTGCAGGCGATTCGGGCGGGTACACGCCGGGAGAGGATGACGGTTTCGGAGCCTCTGCACGACGGGCGTTATCACGCTGTTGGCCTGCCCCGCGCATCAAGCTTCGCCGGTGTTCTTTGACTGGTGCCAAGATCTTCGGCGTCGCTGGGGATTCCTCGGCGCCGCTCACGGTTGAAGCCACCGGCGAACTGCTCGCTGACTTCCCGTGAGCTACCTGCTTGATGTTAATGTGCTGGTTGCTCGGGGGTGGGGCGGGCCATGTGGATAGCCAGCGTGCGTTGCGTTGGTACGGAAAGCAAAAGGAGACCCGTGGAGTGATGCTTTATACCTCGCAGATTCCCTTGATCGGCTTCGTGCGTGTGTCGGTGCAACGGTCCCGGGCCGGATCATGGTTCGTCAGGCGGCCGATATGTTGTGCGGGATGCTCCACGCAGTTGGATCAATCCACCGTTCCGTTGCCGATGACCTTGATGGTGCACCTCGGCCGGACGCACGACGGACGACCACCTGCTCGCCTTGGCCCAGCGGCATGGCTTGAAGTTGGCCAATCACGACGAGAGGATTCCCGTGGTTTTTGTTCTGCCGGTTTGAATCTTTTGGCTTTCTGTTTGGCCTGCCGAGCGGCGTTCTCGTAGCCCCAGCTTCACTGCCTCGAGTTCGAAGTAGATCAGGTGGCGGAACTTGATCGTGGGCCAACCGGCGTAGCGCAGGTTGGTGATTTACCGCACGCTGGGCCTTATATTATGGGCCGGGTTATCGGCAGTCCATAGTCTATCGGTCGTTTAAGTCGCGGTTTGTTCCGATTCAGTCAGTGGTGTGTCCAGGCCTGCCGCGGGGTGTCAAAATGCACACTTTCTGCAGACAGTTCTATGCGTTGCCGTTCGTAGAATTCGCTTTTTTGAGCGCAAACATGTGGGAAATTCCCACAAAGGAAACAGTCACCAAACTCGATGGACGCCGCCGTGGTATTTTTCCTTCTCCCTTCCAGCCGGGAGACATTGTTGTCCGCGAATACCTAGACAGCAATCGCGTCACGTTCAGACTGCTCAAGCCCGCTGATGTTCCGGTTGTGAAGTCCCTGCGCAAGAAGGGCTACGCCATTCTAAAGGTGAAGCCTCCGGCCATTTCACGCGTCGCGATTGCTGAGGCTTTGCGTGCTGAGCGTGACGCACGATGAGTGCTTACTGGGACTCCTCGGCCTTGGTGCAAGCTTCGCTCGATGAGCGGGATCGTCTCTCTTTGGCCAAGGAAGGTGGCTTCAAGCGGACGCACAGCTTTGCTGAGGTTTTCTCAACACTCACGGGAGGCAGGCTTGGGTTCCGGTGCCAAGCCGAAGACGCTGCAAAAATTTGTCGCGAGATCGCGAATGATTTGGAGTGCGTCGAGCTGAGCTTGCAGGAGACTCTTGCTGCCTTGGACGAAGCCCGTCGACTCGGTGTCCGGGGCGGCCATATCCATGACTTCCTGCATCTGGTAGCTGCTCGAAAGGCAGGGGCAGACAAAGCCTACACGTTGAACCTCGATGATTTTCGAGGTCCTCGAGCGCGTATCGAAATCGCGGTTCCGCAGTAGCTTTGAGAGGAAATGGAGCCGCTGTGGGCGGCATCCGCGGTGACAAATGTATGCGCAAAATCGGGTTCTCCATTCGGCGCTTATGTCATGAGGGCGTCTGCAGCTATTCCCCGTGCCCGATGAGGCTGGCGCTTGGGCGGCGACGAGTTGGCGGACGGGGAGCGATCTAGTTTGCGGGGAGGATCTCGGAGCGCGGCCCGAGGGGTTGGAGTGCTTGCGAAATTGCAAGGGGGACATACCAACCTTCGCCCCGTGGTAAAACGTGAAATACTCGGGCAAAGCGAACCCGGATGCTTCCGCAACGGGTGGAATATCCAGTGAGGTTTCTTGTAGAAGGGGCTTGGCTCTTTCCAGCCGGATGCGACGAATTTCGGGCAAACAGCATCGATTCCGCTCCCAGATGATCAGTTGCCGGGGTCAGCGCCCGTGGAACTTTGTGAAGCCCCAGCTCTGGCCTGAGGTCGCCCACGAAGAGCATGAGAATATTCGTTTGGCCGGGCGGGCATTGCTCGCCGTCGGGGCCGCGTAAAGAACGTTCGCGCAGGG
>JBILDG010000141.1:0-5302 GCA_044352715.1 Chthoniobacterales bacterium
AGGGCCCGCAGCTCATCGCGCCACGCGTTGCTGCGCCTCGTGCAACGCGCACACTTGCACGCAGCCCAGCATGCAGCGGCGCAGGGCCACACAGCCGTTGTCGCAACGGACCCTGACCGGATCGCGCCCGGAGAGAACCTCGACCTCGACACCCTCGCGGAAGCCGGCCCGACGCAGATGGGAAGCCCACTCGCTCTCGTCGTCCAAAGAGACGACACGGCTGGCGGTATGCCGCGGCGTGGAGGCCAGACTGTGGATAACGGACTTCAGCATGTAAATAATTGAGACTAAGTCTCAATTAGCCGCGCGCAAGCGGAAAATGCCGCGAAGCAAAAAGCGGGGTCGGAGCCCGTCGACCCATCGTTCTGTTCAAGAGCGGTTGCCGAAATGTCGTAGCAGCTCTGACCTGATACCGCTCGCTCTTGGGACCAAAGCCTGCTCCTCAGGTAACGTGCCAAAAGTGCCGCTTCAGGCATGGCAGTTAGGTCCACCGATCTGTTCGCATTATGTTTTTTCCAAGAGATCGCCCTCAACATACTGGTGGATCAAACCGGAAATCAGTGCTTGGTAAGGAAGACCTTTTTCAAGGGCCTTTCTCTGGATGCCCAGCAAATCATGACTGCTCAGGCGCACATTGATCCTTCTGTCTTTCTTGAATGTATTCTCCGAAGTCCGCTTCAAATCGGATAGGAGTTTACGAGAAGGTTTCTCAAGCTCGATATCTCCGCGCTCAAGGGCCTCTGCGATTTCCTTTTCTTCTGCTTCAGTGGTTGGTTTCATTTTTGCTCTTCGTTGTAGAGTTTTGTCATCTTTTTTGAGGGGAACGCGGTCTTCAGAAAAATCCGGTCCTTATCCTGGACAAAGGGAACCGCGATGATGCGACCATCGATGGGAATGAGAAAAATTCTTTGGTTGGGATATTTTTCTGTATTCCAGTGTTTTGTCACTGCCCAGACCCTCCCGGCACCAAGCAGCAGAGCGATTTCCTCAAAAGAGACCCCTCGCTCCCTCTTGATTTTTTCATTCTTTTCGGGATCCCAGTCAAAGATCACTTGTGAGGTGTATGCCTATACGGCATCCATGTCAAGGCGCATATTTTTCTTCGAACGCATAATATACGACAGTTCGTTAATATTGGGTTTTACGACGGGTCGCATATTGTTTGAAAAAGATAAGCATTCGTCGGGTCTACACAAAGTCGATTAAAGTCTTTCCTAAAACTGTCTCAAACACATGGCCAAGAGTTCTGACTCCTTATACCAACCACGAAAAGTTTCTGAACGATTGGAAAGGTAGATCGCGATGTGGACATCGCGATCGACCCTACAATCAAAGTTTGAACCCTTTTGGAGTTTGGTCTCAGGACTCAATTGGAACACCAAGGTCAAAGAGATCTGCCGATGGGGCACATCTCCCGCCGACCGGAGGAGTTGCCGGCTGTTCCCGGCCCTATAAATCAGGGAAGCGGATAGCGTGACGTGAAGGCATGGACGCGCGCCTGCACTTTGGCCAACGCGGCCGGATCTTCCACCTTCTCCAACGCGGCGTGGATCATGTCGGCGATTTCCATCATTTCTTCCTCCTTCATGCCGCGGGTGGTCATGGCGGGCGTGCCGATGCGGATACCTCCGGTCTTCAGGATCGACTCCGTGTCGAAAGGAATGGCGTTTTTGTTCACCGTGATGCCGGCATGGTCGAGCGCCTCTTGCGCCTGTTTGCCGTTGAGGCCTTTCGGTCGCAGATCGACGAGGAGCACATGGTTGTCCGTGCCGCCGGAGACAATGCGGTAACCGAGCATGGCGAGGCGGGCGGCCAGGGCTTTGGCGTTGGACACGACTTGCGCGGCGTATTCTTTGAACGTCGGCTGCAGCGCCTCGTGGAAGCACACGGCTTTGGCGGCGATGACGTGCATGAGCGGTCCGCCCTGCACGCCGGGGAAAACCTGCGCATCAACGGCCTTCGCGTATGGCGCTTTGCACAGGATGACACCCGAGCGCGGGCCGCGCAGGCTCTTGTGTGTGGTGCTCGTCACGAAATCGGCATACGGCACGGGACTCGGGTGCGCCCCGCCCGCGACCAGACCGGCGATGTGCGCCATATCGACGAAGAGCAGTGCACCCACGGAATCCGCGATCTTGCGCATGCGCTCGAAGTCGATGATGCGCGGGTAGGCGGACGCTCCGGCGGTGATCATTTTCGGCCGGCATTCCTGCGCGAGCTTGGCCAGCGCGTCGTAATCGATCGTCATGGTCTCCGGGCTCACCCCATAGTGGACGACATCGTAAAGTTTGCCCGAAAAGTTCGCCTTGTGGCCGTGGGTGAGGTGGCCGCCATGGGCCAGATCCATCGTGAGAATGCGGTCACCGACATTGATCGCGGCGAAGTAAACAGCGGTGTTGGCCTGGCTGCCGCTGTGCGGTTGGACGTTGGCGTGCTCGGCACCGAAGAGCTCCTTGGCGCGTTCGATGGCGAGGGTTTCCACCACATCCACATGCTCGCACCCGCCATACCAGCGGCGGCCCGGGTAGCCCTCGGCGTATTTGTTCGTCAGCGCCGAGCCCTGCGCCTCGCGCACGGCGCGGCTGGTGAAGTTTTCCGAGGCGATCAGCTCGATGTTCTGGAACTGCCGGCGCTCCTCGTCATGGATGGCCGAGGCGATGGCCGGATCGGTGGCCTCCAACGCGGGCAGGTCGGAGAGTTCGAAGTTAACGGGACGTGGTTCGGTGGTGTTCATAGTGGTTTTCTGGCCGGTGATAAGTTCCATGATGCGGGGCAAAGCGCGTTTGATGTCATCTTTGCATCGTTCGTAGGTATCGCGCGAGCCGCCGATGGGATCCGTTACGTCCGCGCGCCCGCCTTTGGCCGCATTGTCGAAGCGCAGCAGGCGCGCCTTCGCTTCCATCTCGGGAAACAACAGCAGCAGCATGTCGAGATGATCGCGCGTCATGGTGAAAATATAATCGGCCCGCTCCAGCAGCTCGGCGCTGACCGGTTGGCTGCGGATGCCGGAAATGTCGACGCCCTCTTTTTTCAACGCCTCGATCGCGTGGGCGCTCGGGGGCTGTCCTCGTCCCGCGCCGAGCCCCGCGGAGGACACCTTCAACTCCGCCTTGCCCTCAGCCATTTGGCGCAGCAGGCCCTCGGCCATGGGACTGCGGCAAATATTGCCGGTGCAGATGAAAAGGACGTGTTTCATGGACAGGTGCCCGCAGGCGGTCGTCCATCCAGCGTAATAAAGACAAACCTCAAGTCAATCTGCCCACCATGACTTGCCCGGGCACCCTTCCGAGGCTACCCTGCCCGCGCCACCGCCACCCCTTTGAGCCAAGAGACCCCAAAAGAATCCGCGCCCCCGGCCGCCCGCACCGCTCTCATCGCCATCGGCGCAGGGGCCGTGGTCTTGATCATCGTTCTTCTTCTTGCACTGCGCGGGGAAGGGTCCGGCGGTTTCGCCGGCAGCGACACTGTGGAAAAAATCGCCCGCGCGTCCTGGCGGATCAGCGAGTTTGAACCTGTCAGCGCCCCCGCGGACAAGGTCGGCGACTGGCTGCTCACCAAAGGCTTCGAGCGCTACCGCGTGCCCGCCGGGTTGGAAAATTTGGCCGTGCAAGGCTGCGCCCTCGCAGAGCACGAGGATCAAACCGTCGCCGTCCTCCAGCTCGAAGGCGACACGCGGCGCGCCAGCGTTTTCCTGGCCGCCCCCGCCGGCGTCGGACTCGAACCGGGCCGCTGGGAAATTTTCTCAACTGACGGCAAACCCGCACCCCTCTCGCTGGCCGCCGAGTCGGCCCAAGGTGTTTGCTTCGTTATTTCCTCCCCTCAGGATGAAAATTCCCTGCGCGCCTGGCTTGAGGCGCAAGGTGTCCGCTTGCGGTAGAGCCTTGCGCCCCCATCCAGCCCGTGTTGCGATGGTCCTCAACCATGAAAAAAGTATTCACCACGCTCACCCTCTTGGCAGCCGCAGCCGTGACTTCCCCCGCCCAAAGCGCCGACACGCCGACCGGACCCTTCAAACTTCCCGAGTTGCCCTACGCCTACGACGCACTCGAGCCGCACATCGATGCCGAGACGATGGAAATCCATCACAACAAACATCACGCGGCCTACGTCAACAATGCCAACAAAGCCCTCGCCGGCCACCCCGACCTCGCCAAGATGTCCGTCTGGGACCTCATCGCCCACCTCGACGAGGTGCCCGACGAGATCCGCACCGCCCTGCGCAACAACGCCGGCGGCCACGCCAACCACTCCCTCTTCTGGCTCATGATGAAACCCCAAGGCGGTGGCCTGCCCTCCGGCGAATTGGCCAAGGCGATTGACGACACCTTCGGCAGCTTCGACGAGTTCCGCAAAAAATTCACCGAAGCGGCCATGAAAGTCTTCGGCAGCGGTTGGGCGTGGCTCAGCCTCACCCCCGATGGTGAAATGGTCATCGAGACCACGCCGAACCAGGACAGCCCCATCATGAGCGGCGGCCAACCCCTTCTCGGCCTCGACGTCTGGGAACACGCCTACTACCTCAAAAACCAAAACCGCCGCACCGACTACATCACCGCCTGGTGGAACGTCGTGAATTGGGACTACGTCTCCAAGCGTTACGCCGAGGCGAAAAAGTAAAAGCACACGGCTCGCCCGTGGTATCGGCAGGATGCCGATGCCACATCTTGGTCCCGGGGATCACGGCCGCCTCGGCCGTCGTCGTCTGCGCCCCGCAGATGACACCGCACTCAAAAATATCCCTTCCTCCACTGCGCGACCTTTTGCCAAATAATCCCCGCCTCAAAACTTCAAGCCGGCACCGAAATAAAAATTGTTGCTGATGAGGTCGGGATTGCCCGCGGCGGCGGCATAAGAAAAGAAGAAGTTCCAACGATCAAGAAATTCGATGTTCAGCCCGACGCCACCGTAGAGGAAGTCGCGCAACGGATCTTCGGTCTCGTAGCTGAAGGGCGCGGCCGGTCCTCCCCCGAGGAATGACGCATTGATATTGTAGGCATTCTGCAGGAACTCGTGCTGCCAGCTGGCAAACAACATCGGCGTCACCAGCCAGGCCGACGTGACCTCGATCGGGTAAGCAATTTGGAAGCCCAGCGTGTAGAGCAAACTGTTCGAGTTGTAGGGATCGACATCGAGGTTGAGCGAACCTGCACCCGTCTCCGCGAATCCACCCACTCCGAAGTAAGTGTATTGCAGGCTGGTCATCGGTCCGAAAACAAAGCCCCCTGCCTCGAAGTTGTAGCCGGTGGAAATCGCCGCATCGAACTCCCACGCCCCCGGGTTGCCCTGCGCCGTGCGGTCGATC
>JBILDG010000142.1:0-5296 GCA_044352715.1 Chthoniobacterales bacterium
CATCTCGCGAAAACTGCAGGAATTGCTCGCGCGGCATGACTTGGAGGTCACGGTGGTCTCCTCGCGGCCGGAACACCGCACGACTTCCCTCGAAGAGGCCTTCGCCACTTCCATCGCGGTGGTGAACCTTTTCCCCGACCGCGACGACAACGCCGGGGTTTTCGGGCGACCGCTCTTCCAGAGCATGATCGACAGCGCGGTGTTCATCAACGTAGGCCGCGGCAGGCAAGTCAACGAAGCGGACCTCATCGCCGTGATGAAAGAGCGTCCCGACCTCACGGCCTTGCTTGACGTGCAATGGCCGGAACCGCCGGAGGACGGTTCAGAGCTTTACACCGTGCCCAACATCCGGCTAAGCGGCCACATTGCCGGCTCCAAAGGCACCGAACTCGTCCGCATGGCCGATTACATGATCGATGATTTCCGCCGGCTGGAAAAAGGCGAACCCCTCCTCTGCCGTGTCCAGCCCGGGCAGCTCTGATTCACCACCATCACGTATGAAAACCGGACTTTGCTCCATCACTTTCCGTCAACACGACGTGCCTCGCATCGTCGAACTAACCCGCCGTGCCGGGCTGGACGCCATCGAGTGGGGCGGCGATGTCCATGTGCCGCCAGGCGACACGCCCGCGGCGGAAACCGCCAAAAATCTCACCATCGCGGCCGGGCTTGAGGTTTCATCTTACGGCTCCTACTACCAGATTATCGATGCACAGGGCGGGGAGCAGGACTTCGCGCCGGTGCTCGAAAGTGCGCTGGCCTTGGGCACAAATACCATCCGCATCTGGCCGGGCACGAAGCCCTCCGACGTGATGCCGGCGGACGAACGACGACGCTTGATTGCCCGACTGCGCGGCGATCTCGACCGAGCTGCGGGGCACGGCATCCGCCTCGCCTTGGAATTCCACGTCAGCTCCCTCTGCGACTCCAATGCCGCCGCGCTCGCCTTCCTGCAGGAAGTCGATCACCCGCATCTCTACACCTTTTGGCAACCGATCTACTGGCTGGCCGACGTGCCCTACCGTCTGGCCGGACTCGAGGCTCTCGCCGCTCGGACGCTTAACGTGCACGTCTTCCAGTGGCATTTTCACCCGAACCGCGGCACTTGGGGACAGAACGTCGAACAATTCCCGCTTTCCGAGGGCGAAGAGGAATGGCGGCAATACTTCTCCGTCGCCTTGCCGTCCGGCGAGCACTACGCCTTGCTGGAATTCGTCAGGGGAAACAGCGAGGATCAATTCCTAACCGACGCGGCGGTGCTGCGGCGACTGTTGGGCCGGACGTCGCAAGAGGCCGCCCGATGAAAAGACTCGCCCTTCTCCTCCTGGTTGCCCCGATGATCTCGCGCGGCGCGACGGATCCGGCCGCGGATAAAGTGGCATTCGAGGAGGCGGCGGCCGGGCCGTGGAAAGAAGCTTTTTTCGATGAGTGCACCGGCGACTGGCGGGACCAGTGGTTCCTCGACGGCGAGATCGGGACGGCGGAAAATTCGCCCGCCGGCATGCGGCTTTCCGGCGGCCCGCGTTTCTGGAACGACGCGCATCACATGGTGTTGTGGACCAAGGACTCCTTTGAGGGCGACGTGAAGATCGAATACGACTACACCCGCCTCGATTTCGAGAATCGCGCGGTCAACATCCTCTTCATCCACGCCACCGGCAGCGGCACCGGTCCTTACGCCCGCGACATCACCGAGTGGAACGAATTGCGCAAAGTCCCCGCGATGAAGACCTACTTCAACAACATGAATCTCTACCACGTGAGCTACGCCGCCTTCCCACTCGACGGCATCGACACGACGGCCTACATCCGCGGTCGCCGCTACATGCCCGACACCGGCAAGGGCTTGGAGGGGACCGACTTCACGCCCGACTACTTCCCGGTCGGCCTGTTCGAGCCCGGCGTGCCCCACCACATCACCGTGATCAAGCGCGGCACGGACATTCTGATGCGCATCGAGAACGACCAGCAGGTCTACCATTGCAAGATGAGCAACACCGCTTTGCCCACCGTGACCGAAGGACGCGTCGGCCTGCGCCACATGTATACCCGCTCGGCGCGGTATAAGAATTTCCGCATCAGCGAACGGGAGCAACCGACGGACGAAGCGGATTGAGATTGATTTACAGTAAATCCACTTTATCCGCGGGCGCCGACAATCCGGTTGCGCAGCCCTCCGGACGGCGGTAACTGGATCATAGCTGTAGTTCCCCCGATGACGACCCGCCCCAACCCACCCGTTCCCGTCGGTCGTCCGCGCTCCACCGCTTTCACCCTCACGGAATTGCTGGTCGTGATCGCGATTATCGTGATTCTGGCCGCTCTGAGCTTCCCGCTCTTCTCGAGCATACGGGAAAGTGGCCGCTCGGCGGAAAACGTCGCGCGGATGAAAACCGTTGGCACCGCGCTGCTCACCGGGGCATCAGAGCATCGCGGCTACATCCCCAGCACACCCCAGTCGCGAGGACGGTGGATGTATGCCGCGCACCAGTATTTGGGCATTCGTCCGGAAGCCAACCTCCTCAGGGGGCAAATGCCCCTATTAGAAGCAAATCCTAACGTAGGGAGGGAAATCGCTCGTGATTTGTTCACAGCGAAATTTATGCGTCCGGCCCAGCTTGACCATATAACCAAATCTATGTTGGCAGGATCGGAGGAACCGGGCGTCAAAGGAGTCTGGATGGTCAACAGGCAACTGCTTTGGAGCGGCGATAAGGGACTCCCTGCGCCAGGGTCGAAGACGTGGACAGACACTGTCCCGCTTCCCCTGCATTCCGTCGTTGCCCCTTCCAAGACTCCTCTGATCGCAATGTCATCCACAAACGCCATTCACGTCATGACAGGCAAGGCCATTGACTTCTCCGCGCGCGCGCAAGGATTCAAGGGGAAAACGGCAAACGAAGGTGAGGGTCAGTGCCCTGTTCCCATCAGCAAAGGCAGGATGTTCTATGTGATGTGCGATGGTTCAGCCCAGATCCTGCCCGACTTCTGGCCCTTCCAAGACCCCGAGTGGCCGGAGCCATGGAAGGCTTTCCATCCTCTCGGCAAAAACGCACCCGCGAGCGATGCCCCATGATGTCGCGGGCCTACCGACCTTTGACAAGCGGGTCATTTAGCTGCACTTCGTAAGAAGGGATCGGGACCGGCACCACGCTTCCTACCTACCGCATTGCGGAAAAGACGCAGGGCTGCTCCCTGCGGAATCATCACCTCCACGCCGAACTCGAAGGCGCCCCCGCGATACCGGCACGGCAGGCGACGACCACGGAGCGTGGCGGTCACGGAGCCGGCGCCGGGCCAAGGCAGGGCCAGGCGACGGATGGACAGCTCGCCGCGAATGACGCGGAGCACGGCCTCGCGGGGACCGATTTCGATTTCCCCCCACGCCGCAGCCAGCGACCAAAAACAACGGAAACGCCCATCGAGCGTGGGAACCGGACGGAAACCGATCTCCCGCGTCACCATGTCGAAGCGCAGGCCGCTGAAGGCGTTCAGCAAAGCATAGCTGGCCATCGAACGCGCATAGTTGCTCCCGCACTCCATTTCGTTCCAGGGATTGCGGCGATAACCGTCATAGCGGTCGCGCACGGCTTTGACCATGGCCACGCCCTCTTCCACCATGCCGTTCAAGATGAGGTGCCCCGCCGCCTGGTATTCGAACCCGTGCATGGTTTCCTGCGCATAGGGCACCGGGATGGCGGGCCGCTTTCTTCCCGGTGGCCAGGAAAACATGACGGTGCCCGCTTCGTCATCGAGGCAATAAAGGCGGCACGGATTGGCCACATCGCGCATCGAGCGGTGGAAATTCCGTCGGTGGATGGCCCGCAGCGCCTTCCGCGTCTGCTTGCGATCGAAGATGTCGCCGAGTCCGATCAAGTCGGCATGCCACTGGGCCAGCACCTGATCGATCCCGCAACCCTCACCGATCTGGTATTTCAACTCGCCGTGCTCTTCGCTCCAGTATTCCCCGGCCGGCACGGCCCAAGCCTCGCCGGGAATCCCGGCACTCTCCCCGCGGAAGGCCTCGAGGATGCGCCGGTCCTTCAAGTCGATCTGCTGGATGAAATACTCGCCGTTGAAGAGATTCCGTCCGACCCATTTCCGGCCGCGTTCGAAAATGGCGCGGTAGGAGGTGGCGGTTTCCGGATCACCGCACGCGTCGGCCATCGCGGCACCCGCCTTGAGCGCGGCCAGATAAAATCCGGTCAACCAGGCATTCGGACCGAACAACTCGGTGTCCAATGTGTGGTGCTGGCGTCCGTGAATGACGCCGGTGCGATCCGGATCCCAGCGATCCTCGTTGTCCGGCGACCAGGCGAATTCGATCGACCGCCGGACGTCGGGCCAGAGGCGGCGCAGCCATTCCGTGTCGCCCGACACTTTCCACTCGCGGTAGACCTTGAGCACCCCGCCGAGCTGGCCGTCGACGCACGGCCGGAAGCCCGAACGCTCGCTCCCGAGCGGCAGTTGCAGGCGGAAAGGCATGCCGCCGTCCGGTCGCAAATTGTAGCGGTAATCAAGCTCCCGCAGGCTTCGCTCCAGCGCGGGAAAAAGAAACGGCAGCGCGTAGGCGTAATTCCACACGTGCGTGCAGGATCCCTCGCAGCAACCGCTGTCGGCATGGCATCCCTCCCATCCGTAGAAAGATCCGTCCTCCAAACGCAGACAGGTCGGCGATTTGAGGATCGAGAGGTTGGCCGAAACCGCATCGAGCACCGATGCCGGCAGCGTGGAAGCAAACAGCGCGTCGCGAAACAGGCGCGTCTCGTTCTCCAGACGGTCCCACTCGCGCAAACTGTAAACCGCACTGGCAGCGGCATCGGGGAAAAGCGTCGCGTAATAGTTTTTCCACGTCGGCGGGCACGCCTTCCCGTCGCTGCAGCACTCCTTCTGCTCTTTCCAGTAGTTGCGGCAGTGCGGCACATTCCACGTGAAGACAAAACGCACCGCGGCCTCTCCGCCGGCCGGCACCCGCACCCGCGCGGCCAGCGTCGCGTGGTCCGCCTGGCCCGGCGTGTCATAAGCGCGCGGAGGCAAGGGGCCCGGCGCCGAGAAGTCCTGCCAATAGACGCCCAGATTGTCGAAGTGCCGTCCCCGATACCAATACTCCTGCGCCGCCACCCCGCCGGTATCGGTGGCCAAAGCGAAATCGCCGTAGCCGGGGTCGTCGGGCCCCGCCCCGCCGGTCAGCTGCAGCACATTCATGCCGTCCACCGTCCGCAGCCGGTTGACCGTGCCGCCCGAAGCCGGGTTGCGCACGGTGAAAGCCGCAGTGTAGTCGATGGTCCGGCGTCCG
>JBILDG010000143.1:0-5224 GCA_044352715.1 Chthoniobacterales bacterium
GCTTTCTCTTTCGAGAGGATAACCATGCCTTCGTCATTCTCGAGACGGACGAGAAGCACCTCGACTTCATCGCCGACGGCGACTTCGGATGGGTCGTCGAATTCGGTGGCGGGAATGGTGCCTTCCGATTTGTAGCCGATGTCGACGAGAAATTCGCGGGGACGAACTTCCAGGATGCGGCCTTTGACGATACTGCCTTCTTTGAATTGTTTGGTCGCGTTGGCGATCAGTTCTTTGACTTCAATCATGATAAATTCCGCACGCGGGCGGATAATGGACTAACTTTGGATACCTCGGTTCCGGTTTGTTTTTCGCGCCGTGATCGGTGATCCCTGTCGGGGGCGAGCGGAGCGGTCGGGCAAAATGGCAGGAGCCATGGTGTCGTGCAAGCTGGAAAAAGGCTGACATGGTTGATTAGGATATCCCGATGGAGCAAGCACAGCCGACCTTGGCAGCCCGTTACCACAGCACGGGCAACCCTGCCGAAGTAATTCAAGTCGATGCCGTACCTTACGATTTACCCGGGCCGGGGCAGGTGCGGTTGCAAATGCTCTATGCGCCTATTAATCCGGCTGATCTCAACATGCTTGAGGGCAAATACGGCGAGGCAAGGCCTTTGCCTGATGTCCCGGGCAACGAGGGGGCGGGGCGGGTGATTGAACTTGGTGAAGGTGTCACAAACCTTGCCTTGGGGCAAATCGTGCTGGTGGATCGAGAGGCTTGGCGCGAGAGCGGGAATTGGGATGTGCCGCACTTGATTCCCGTGCCGGAGGGGCTGGATCCAAGAAACGCCAGCATGATGCGCGTTAATCCACCCACGGCATGGCGGATGCTCCACGACTTTGTGGCATTGCAATCGGGCGACTGGATTGTGCAAAACGCCGCCACCTCGGGAGTGGGTAGAGCTGTCATCGGAATTGCCAAGAGCCGAGGGTGGAAGACGCTGTGTGTTGTCCGTCGTCCCGAGTCCGCCGAAGGATTGCTGGCTCTCGGTGCCGATGCGGTTGTCGTGGACGACGATGAAATAGCCCACGAGGCAAAAAATGCCTTGGGGGGAGCCCGGCCGAAGCTTGCACTCAATGCCGTGGGCGGTGCGTCCGCCACGCGTTTGGCCGGACTCTTGGCCACCGGTGGTACGCTGGTCACTTATGGCGCCATGAGCAAGGAGGCTCTCAAAATTCCCAACGGTTTTTTGATTTTTCGCGACATTCGCTTTCGCGGCTTTTGGCTTACGCGCTGGCTTCGCGAGGCGGGGGATGCGCAGCGCCGTGAAATGTTCGATGAGATTTTTCGTTTGGCTGCCGGGGGGTGTTTTCCGCCGCGGGTCGGGTCGGAGTTCGGTCTCGAGGATGTGAAGCAAGCCTTGGATGCAGCCGCATCCGGTTCAGCAGGCGGCAAAATCATCTTGCGCCTCGGAGTATGAAACTTTTCGACATCCGACCACCTACGCGATAACCAGAAAGGCTTATTTATGAGTGCTCCGCATCTTGATGTCCGATACGTTGCCAATCTCGTCCGCTTGCGGCTGACGGAGGAGGAAATCGCCGAATTCCAGCCGCAGCTCGATCATGTGCTCTCGTACATCGAGCAACTCAATGAGGTAAACACCGATGGCATCGAGCCGACGGCCCACGCTTCGGCGGTTTACAACGTCTTTCGTCCCGATGTGCCACGCGATTGTTTTACGCAGGAGCAAGCCACGGCCAACGCACCGCATTCCGGTAGCGGACTCTTTCTCGTTCCCAAAGTGGTGGAAGGCTGATGGATATCGCCCGTCTCACTATTGCCCAAGCCCGCCGCATGATGAAGGGGGGAGAACTTTCCCCAGTCGGTTTGCTGGAATCCGTCAATGCCGCCATTGAAAAGACCGATCCAGAGATCGGCGGGTATCTTTCCCGGGATTTCGCGCGTGCTAAAACCGCCGCGGAAAAGGCCGATATCAATCTCCCTCTCGGGGGTATTCCGATTGCCATCAAAGACGTG
This sequence comes from Chthoniobacterales bacterium, assembly GCA_044352715.1. GTDB lineage: Bacteria > Verrucomicrobiota > Verrucomicrobiia > Chthoniobacterales > JACTMZ01 > JACTMZ01. Next base: position 1,984 of record JBILDG010000143.1, read on the forward strand.
ATCAATGTTGAGGGTGAGCCCTGCACCTGTTCGTCGAAAATTTTGCAGGGATACATTTCACCCTACGACGCCACGGTCATTGCCAAGCTGCGGGCGGCGGGGGCCATTCCGTTCGGTCGCACGAATATGGACGAGTTTGCCATGGGGTCGTCCACCGAAAACTCCGCCATCCAAATCACCCGCAATCCGCGTGATCCAGAAAGAATTCCCGGAGGCTCGAGCGGAGGCTCGGCGGCGGTGGTTGCGGCGGGCGAAGCGTTGGCGTCGTTGGGCTCCGACACTGGAGGCTCCATCCGACAACCCGCCGCGCTTTGCGGCTGCGTCGGTCTGAAACCGACCTATGGTCGGGTTTCGCGCTATGGATTGGTGGCTTTTGCCTCGTCCTTGGATCAGATCGGGCCGTTCACGCATACAGTCGAGGATGCTGCTCTCGTTTTGCAGGCTATCGCCGGACATGATCCTCATGATTCGACGTCCCTCGATGTCCCCGTGCCCGATTACAGTGCCGAATTGGAAGCAGGTGTCAAAGGGATGAAGCTCGGTGTGCCCAAAGAGTATTTTGTCGAGGGCACCGATCCGCAGGTGGCGGCCCGGGTGCGGGACGCCATCGAGGTGTATCACTCGCTCGGAGCTGAGATCGTGGAGGTTTCCTTGCCGCACACGAAATATGCCGTGGCTGACTATTACATCATCGCCACCGCCGAGGCGTCGGCAAATTTGGCCCGGTTCGACGGGGTGCGCTACGGTCACCGGGCCAGCGGTGCGCAAGATCTGGCGGATCACTATGGTCGAACCCGCGGCGAAGGATTCGGCAAGGAGGTGAAGCGGCGCATCATTCTCGGCACTTACGTGCTCAGCTCCGGATACTATGACGCGTATTATCTGCGCGCCCAAAAGGTCCGCACCCTCATCCGCCGTGATTTCGAGGAAGCTTTCAAAAGGGTCGATGGACTCATTTCCCCGACCTCGCCGGTGCCAGCCTTCAAAATCGGGGAACGCATATCCGACCCGCTGCAAATGTATCTGGCGGACATCTTTACCATTGCGGCGAACTTGGCGGGTATCTGTGGAATCAGTATCCCGTGCGGTGATGCCGAGGTGGACGGCAAGAAGTTGCCGGTCGGCTTGCAGTTGATGGCGCCGGCTTTCGAGGAGGCCCGGTTGTTCCGCATTGCACGTGCTTACGAGGCAACGCGGAACCTTTGATGGACCATTTGGCCCAATCCCAGCCGGTTGCCTGGGCGGTGATGGTACTTTCGGCTGTTGCCGTTCTTGGCTTGGCCTTCGCGGCCATCAAAGTTCGCGGGGTGGGTATCGGGATCGCCGGCGTTTTGTTTGCCGGTATTTTGATCGGGCATTGGGGCTTCGCGATCAATGAAGACATCCTCGCCTTTGTCCGTGAGTTCGGGCTGATCTTGTTTGTTTTCACCATTGGTCTGCAGCTCGGGCCGAGCTTCTTCGCCTCGCTGAGCCGTCACGGGCTGAAGTTGAACGCTTTGGCTGCGGCACTGGTCTTGCTCGGTGTGGCGGCCACGCTGTTGGTCGCGGCCGTGGCGGGTTTGGATGTTTTCTCCGCGGTTGGTTTGTTCAGCGGAGCAACAACCAACACGCCCGCATTGGGCGCTGCCCAGCAAACCGTTACCGTGCTGGCCACCCAGCCGGGGAGCGGCATCGACGGCGCGCGGGCAGCTTTGCCGGCGTTGGCCTACGGCATCGGCTATCCCGTGGGTGTTTTCGGCATCATTGGGATGATTCTCCTCTTGCAGAAAATCTTTCGTATCGATTTGGAGCGTGAGACAGCCGACTTCAACGCAGCCCAACGTGCCGGTATCGAGCCGATCCATCGTATGAACTTGCTGGTGGAAAATACCAACTTGGACGGTCTGGAACTCGGCGCCTTGCCGGGGCGTCGCGAGACAAGTGTGAACGTCTCCCGCATCAAGCGTGCCGGCAGCGATCTGGTCGAGGTGGCTTCAGAATATACGGTGTTGCACGTGGGCGACACGATCTTGGCTGTGGGATCGGGCAAACAGCTTGAGGCCTTCCGTTTAATTGTCGGACGATTGAGTGATGTTGATTTGATGCGTGCTCCCGGGCAGGTGGCCTTCCGCCGGGTTGTCGTGACGCGCAAAGACGTCCTTGGCAAAACTATCGCTGAGCTGGGCTTGGATTCGCTCTACGGTGTGGCGATCACCAGGGTTTTGCGTGCAGACGTTGAGGTAACGGCCGTCCCCGACCTCCGTTTGCAGTTTGGAGACTTTCTGCACGTTGTAGGCGACGAAGCCAATATCGCCAAGGCCGCCAATGTGTTGGGGAACTCGCTCAAAGCTCTCAATGAAACCAATTTTATCCCGGTTTTTCTCGGTATTCTGCTGGGCGTTTCCGCTGGCTTGGTACCCTTGCATTTTCCGGGATTACCCGTTCCGGTGCGACTTGGCTTGGCTGGAGGTCCGCTGGTTTTGGCTATCTTGCTCGGTCGGTTGGGAAGATTGGGCCCGCTGGTCTGGACGATGCCGGCGACGGCCAGCACGGCCATGCGTGAAATGGGCATCGTGCTCTTTCTTGCCTGCGTGGGACTGAAGGCTGGCGAGCAGTTTTTGCCAGTGCTTTTGAGTCAGGATGGTTTGGTTCTTCTCGGTGGCGCGGCGGTGATCACGCTGCTGCCTTTGCTGTCGGTCGGCGTCTTTGCGCGAGTGGTTTTGCGCACCAACTTTGTTGCTCTCTCCGGGGTCCTCGCGGGTGGCATGACTGATCCTCCGGCGCTGGCTTTTGCCAATACCATCTGCAAATCCGACGCTCCTTCCGAGGCCTACGCGACGGTTTATCCGCTCACCATGCTGCTGCGCATCATGTCCGCGCAATTGCTGGTGCTGTTGCTGGCCGCCTGAGCGCCGCTCAGGGCTTGCCACCGACGATTTTTTCGATTTGCTCGAGGGTGCCGGCGGGCGATTGCCATTCGTTACCCGGCTTGGCGGTGAGTGCTTGGCCGTCTTTGTTGATCAAGACCAAGTAAGGAATGCCGTCGGAAGCGTATTTTTGAAAGAGTTCGTTTTGGCGCTTGTCGTAAGCAACCGCGGGCCATGGCATGCCATCGTCTTTGATGTATTTGCTCATCGAAGCTTCGTCCCGGTCGCCACTCACGAAAACCAATTCGAAATTAGGGTGCTCTGCTTTGAACTTTTTGTACCAATCAACAAGTTTGGGCGTGAACATCCGGCAAGGAGGGCACCATTGGGCGGAA
>JBILDG010000144.1:0-5201 GCA_044352715.1 Chthoniobacterales bacterium
CAAAAAGTGGAAGCGGCAGGATGCCGCTTCTACCTTGTGGCACGCCCGACCGCCGCCGGTCGCCCCTCGTATGCTTGGCCGAATCATCTGCATGGCGTGAATTTACGGCTTATACACCAAGGTGCTGAAACTCTCGACTTGGCGGACGGCATCATTGGTCGTGCCGGCGGGATGCGCCAGATCGATGGAAATGCGGTAAAGGCCGGGTGATCCGGTAACATTGGTGGCAGCGATGCGCACGACCGACTGGATGTTTGGGTCTGTGACAGGAATCGTCCAAGCTGCTGCCCCCAACGGCATGACCGGCAGCGGGTCCGCGCTGCCCAAGCCCAGAACGACGGGAGCCGTCACCAGATTGGCATTGGAAAAAACGACATTGGTCGGTCCGGAGCGGCCGACCACCAGGTTCACGTTGGACAAATTCGGAGCCGACGCGATCGATGCCATCACATGCTGGGCTGTTTGCACCCCGAGGGCTTCCTGCGCGGAACTGACCTGCTGGCGCATTCCCACGGGAAACATGCTGAATATACCCACCACCACAAAGGCAAAGATGCCGATGGCAATGGATACCTCCACCAGCGAAAAACCATCGTTCTTGGGCGCGCGGCGATTCATGGGGTTTCACTGACGGTAACCCGCCCGGTCAGACGCTGAACGGTGATGGTTTCTTTGGTTTTTTGCGCCGGACCTTCGAAAACCATGATCGAGGGATTCGATTGTGAAAGCGGCGGCACGCGACCAAAGCGATCGAAACGGATGACAGGCATGCTGCCGCTGCTGATTGCGTTAGTCGGGGTCGCCAAACGGGGAAGACCGGTCCAGACAGTGTTGGTTTCCACACCGATGGGCGGATTGCTGTAAGCCACTCCCGTCGGCAGCAGCATCCAACGCGTCAGGCCGACACGCGCTGTTTCACCTTCTTTCGGGTCACGGAAGACCATCAAGGCACGGGTGCTGACATCCGGATGCGCGGCGGCAGGAGCGAAGGCGACATAAGTATTTACTCCGTTTTCGATGGCCGCCATGCGGGCACGCTCGATGGCGTTGACCACCATGTTCACCCCGCCCCGTTTGCCGGAAGCCCCCACGAGACCTTGCAGCGCCGGAAGGGCCAGCGCAGACAACACCGCAATGATGCCGATAACAAAAAGCATCTCGATGAGGCTAAAGCCGGAGGGCGTCCGCCTGACCGAAATCACTGACCTCTGCGATGCGAGGGGTTGAAGCATGGAGGACTGAGGAGTGTTTACACTCAGTTCCGGATCCAGTTGTTGGAGTTGGCCGTTCCTGCCGTGGACCAAAAATCGAAGAAGCCGATATTGATCAGACGGTTACCGTTGGTATTTGTGCGGTAGTTATAGTTTGCTCCCCATGGATCGATGAAGGGACCATTGGTCAAGTTGGTGGTAATGTTTGGAGTCGGCTCGAAGTAAACTTTGTTGCTGTTAACCGTCCCCTGACCTGTCAATTCAAGATAAAGTCTTGATGTCGTTACATTGCTAAGCGCTGTCGAGGTGGGGCTGTCCATCGGGGGATACGCCCCGAAATCGATTTTATAGCTCTCGATGGCGGCAGAGAGGGCAGCCACTTCGGCGCGGGCACGGGATTCGGCGCCTTTGCGGTTCACATAGCCGAGGGTGGAGAGCGTGAGCCCGGCCAGAATGGCAATGATGGCTATGACGACGAGAAGTTCGATCAGCGTAAATCCGGAGCGAGCGTTACTAGAGGGTGAGAGGGGCATGGATTTGAGTAAGTTGACTATGGTGTGGTTTTCTGTGGTTCAGCCAAGAGCAGAAATTGCACTGAAAAATTAGCGCGTTAACCGCACGGCGGCAACCCAGCAAAAATCGAAAACTTGAGTGCGAAAGGTAGGGCGCGGCGTCCCCGACGCGCCGTGTGGATAAAAGAAATGATCCCAGCGCGCGGAGCCCCCGAGACCAGAGGGTGGCAGATCAGCGCAACCTGCTTCCCGAGGACGAAAGCGTGGCCTGCGGGTCATCATCGGGCACAGCCTGCAAATCAATCGTGACGGGAAAGTGGTCGGAGTAGCGCTCGCGCCATTCCCGGGCATCGCGCATTCCGTCGTTGTGGATCTCGAAACTTCCCGCCTCGATCTCCTCGAAAGAAGTCAACGGCACGATGTGGTCGATCTGGCTGTTGAAATGAATGATCGAGCGTCCGCGGCCCTTGAGAAAACGGGCAAAACCATCCCCGGCCAGAATTTCGCTCGCGGGCTCCTCGGCGGAGAGGTTGAAGTCGCCGAGAACAACGATGTCGTTGTCCTCGTTTTTGTCGGTCAGGAGGCTTTCGAGATAATCGCGCAAGCCCGCCATCTCGGCCTCGCGACGGGAGACGCTGTCCTCGTCGCGCCCGGCCTTGAGGTGCACAGCCACAACACGGAAGTCCGGCCCGCCCGCCCGGTCGCGGAAACAGGCCGAAATCGGCTCGCGGTGAAAAATCGGGCCGGTCGGAGTGCGTTTGCGCAACTCGGACAGCTCGCCCGCCGAAATCATCTCGACCCGCGCATCGTCCCAAAGAAGACCCGGGGCAACCCGCGCCCCGATCCCATCGGGCAGGATTCCGCTGGTGCCGACCGCATACTTCCAATTCGGCCCGAGCCGCGCACACAAATCCTTGAGCGGCTTTTCGCCGTTGATCTCGGACAAGGCGAGAACTTGCACACCGAGTCCGCGAATGAAGTCGGCCACGGCCTGCAGATCATCCTCGGAGCGCGGGGGATCATCGCGATGACCGAACGCTTCGAGATTCCAAGCACCGAGACGCAGCGGGGCCAGCTTGGGGCGGGCCGGCGCGGGAGTCGCGGCAGGTTGACGATTCGAAGCCTCCACCGCGGCCTGCCAGCGGGCAGCGCTTTCTTTTTGTCGCTGCTCATAAGCCGCCTGCGCCTCGGCTTGGCGGCGCTTGATCTCGGCATCGGTGAGCTTTTTCTGCGCCCGCAACTCCTCGGCCAATGCCACATCGCGGGTGAACGAGCTGCTCGGCTGGCGCGATTCCACCACGCCGTCGCTGACGACATAGTGTCCGGATTCCTCACGCACCAAGCGCACCTCCATGCCGGGAGAAAATCCGCGCACGCCATCCGACGAGGACTCGCTGAAGCGCTGGAGCACATAAACCATCCCCTCGGGAGCCGTGCGGGCCTGCGGTGTCGCCGTCGGCTCGGGGGACACGGGCGGCTCCGGCAGAGGGGTGGCCGGGGGCGTCGGTTGGGGCGTCGGTGTAGACTCCTCGGCGACCGGCTGTTCCGGTGTCTCCGGGGCCCGGAGTGATGATTCCCGCCACAGCAAAAAAGCGGCTGCGAGCAGAAATAGCAGGATCAAAAGAACGGGGAGTTTTTTCATGAAGCGGCGGAAAATCTGACCTCCGCGCCGACGAATGAAAAGCACAAGCCGTTGAGGCGCAATGAATCGGGCGACCGAATGCAAAAGCGGCAATCAGCTCCAACGCCCACTATGGCGCGATGTCCCCGGCGCGCCGCGCAGTGTTGTTTTATGCGACACCTCAAGTTCCGCCGGAGGCGCAGCCGCAGATGCCCCATCGGCAAAAGTCCCGCCCAACCTCGCCAATCCGGCGCCACCTCTTGGATGACGTTTTCCCGTCAACCAACCCCGCCGAGCCCCAGTTCGTTCTTCCCCGCCGCACGTCTTTGCGGCAAGCTGACCGTTTATGAAAATCCGCGTTACCGTCCTGCCCAAACCGTCCGTCCTTGATCCGCAGGGCGTGGCCACGGCGGAAGCGATGAAACATCTCGGCTGGAACAACCCCGGCCGCGTCCGCGTGGGCAAACTCATCGAAATTGAAGCCCCCGGCGGCAAGCCCGATGAAGCCCAACTCCACGCCATCTGTCGCGACCTGCTTTCCAACCCGGTCATCGAAGACTACAGCGTCGAATTCGCCGAGTGATGAAATTCGCCGTCCTGCGTTTTCCGGGATCAAACTGCGATCAGGACTGCCTCCGCACCCTGCGCGACACGTTTGGTGAGACTGCCGAACCCGTCTGGCACAAAGAAACCTCCGTCGCGGGCTACGATGTGATCATCGTTCCCGGCGGGTTCTCCTTCGGCGATTACCTGCGCTGCGGCGCCATCGCCCGCTACTCGCCGGTCATGCAAGCCGTCGTCGAAGCCGCCCGCCGCGGCACGCCCGTCCTCGGCATCTGCAACGGCTTCCAGATTCTCTGCGAGGCCGGACTGCTTCCCGGCGCCCTCGTGCGCAACCGCGGCCTGCATTTCATTTGCAAGCCCGTGCACCTGCGTCTGGAGAACAACACATCGCCCTTCACCCGCGCGGGCCAGGTCGGCCAAGTCCTCCGCGTCCCCATCGCCCACGGCGAGGGTTGCTACTTTGCCGACGACGCCACGTTGCAAATGCTCGAGGACAACCATCGCGTTGCCTTCCGCTATTGCGACGCCCACGGCGCCATCAATCCCGCCGCCAACCCCAACGGCTCGCTTCGCAACATCGCCGGTATCCTCAACGAACAAGGCAATGTCCTCGGCCTCATGCCCCACCCCGAGCGCGCCTGCGAATCCCGCCTCGGCAGCGAGGACGGACGCCTCGTTTTCGCCAGCCTCCTCGAATCCGCTCTCAGCGCCGCGTCATGAAAGATCCCGCTATCACGCCCGAACTCATCGCCAAACACGGCATCACTCCCGAGGAGTATGCGCTCATCCAGAAGATCCTCGGACGCGACCCGAACTTCACCGAACTCGGCATCTTCTCCGTCATGTGGAGCGAGCATTGCTCGTATAAAAACTCCCGTCCGGAGCTGAAAAAATTCCCCACAACGGGTCCTTCGATCCTCGTCAAAGCGGGCGAAGAAAATGCCGGCGTCCTCGACATCGGCGACGACTGGGCGATCGCCTTCAAAATCGAAAGCCACAACCACCCGAGCGCCGTCGAACCGTTCCAAGGCGCGGCCACCGGTGTCGGCGGCATCATCCGTGACATCTTCACCATGGGCGCGCGCCCGGTTTTCCTCCTCGACTCGCTGCGCTTCGGCCCGATCGACAAGGATGCCCCCGGCTCCGCCGGCAACCGGCACCTTCTCTCCGGCGTCGTCTCCGGTATCGCCCACTACGGCAACTGCATCGGCCTGCCCACCATCGGCGGCGAAACGTGGTTCGATGAAACCTACGCCGGCAACCCGCTCGTCAATGTCTTCTGCCTCGGTGTGC
>JBILDG010000145.1:0-5176 GCA_044352715.1 Chthoniobacterales bacterium
GAGCGGTAAAAGGAGTCGCCAATTTTTTGCGTCACGCTGCCGTCGGAACGATAGAATGTATCGCCGATACGCTGCGTGGTGGTGCCGTCGGAGTGATAGTAGTAGTTGCCGATTTTTTGGGTGACCTCTCCGTCGGAACGGTAAAAGAAATTACCGATCTGCTGTGTCGTGGTGCCATCGGGGTGATAATAAAAGCTGCCGATGCGCCGGACGGGGCCGTCGGCACAGGATTGCAGGGCCCCAGCCGCGTCTTCCCCGTCTTGGGACTCGCTGTCTGTTGTAATTGAAAAAAGTCTGGGTGTAGTCTGGTAGATGGTGTCTGGGGTTTTGCGAGCGCTGAAAAGTGACCCGTCTGCATGGTAACCGCCGGAGTAATCCGCGCGGAGCCGGGTCACATTGCCATCTTCGTCGGTTGCCTGGTAGCCCCCTGTGGCATCGGGACGGATTCGCGTGATATTTCCGCTCTCGTCGGTGGCACGATAACCTCCCAAACCATCGGGTCTTAGCTTGGTCACATTCCCATCCTCGTCTCTGGCGCGATAGCCCCCTAATCCGTCGGGCGTGACGCGGGTGACATTTCCCTCGTTATCTCTGATCCGAAAAGTGCTCAGGGAATCAGGGTTCTCCTCCCCAAATTGGGAGAAAGCCACGGCTGGAGACATTAAGAGGATGAAGACACTTTTGATGTTCATACATAAATATACGGATATTCTCGTGTCTCCGGAAAAGGCTGTTGGGTGTCATAGCAAAAAGCGCCCCTCCGGGGGTTGTCGATGGCGATCCAACAATCTGTGAATAAGCGGCGGGGGCTGTGAATAAAGCTGTGTTCCACAATGTTCCGCGGACCTTGTGCCCGGCGGGCCGACACTTCTTCACAGAGTCCCGGTGGCGTGGAACGCCCGCGGGTGGTGCGTGAAACACGATTTCGGAAGGTTGTTCACACCCTTATGATGAATCTCTTGGTTGGTCTTTCAGAAAACCCAATCCATAAGACATGTGAACAACCGCGATTGTCTCGCCTCAGCGAAGCATCACACGATATCCTGAACAATTCCTCATCCACTCATGACCACCGCAGATCTTTCAGCACTTTTTCGTCCACTCAATTTCGGCGCGATCGACGCACCGAATCGCATCTTCATGGCGCCCCTCACACGCTGCCGCGCGGAGCTCGGACACATCCCGGGAACGCTGATGGCCGAATATTACGCCCAGCGGGCGACGGCGGGGCTGATCATCGCCGAGGCCACGATGGCCATGGAGGGTAATTCGGCCTTTTATGCCGAGCCGGGGATTTACAGCGAGGCCCAGGTGGCTGGTTGGAAGGGTGTGACGGATGCCGTGCATGGTGCGGGCGGGCGGATTTTTCTGCAAATCTGGCACGGCGGTCGCGCGTGTCATCCGCTCTTCAACAACGGCGCGCAACCGGTGGCGCCGAGCGCGCTGGCCATTACCAACGACGAAGTGAGCACGCCCGAGGGAAAGAAACCGTATGCTTTGCCGCGAGAGCTGGGTGATGACGAGATTCCCGGGATCGTGGCCGGGTTCAAGAGGGCGGCTGAAAACGCGAAAGTGGCAGGCTTTGACGGCGTCGAAGTGCACGGGGCAAACGGGTATTTGCTCGATGAATTTTTACGCGACGGGGCGAACAAGCGGACGGGGCCGTATGGGGGCCCGATCGCCAACCGCGCGCGATTGCTGCTCGAGGTGATCGAAGCGGTGTCTGCCGTATGGGGGACGGATCGTGTGGGAGTGCGCACGTCACCGCTCAACAGCTACAACAGCATGAGCGACAGCGATCCGATCGGTCTGACCTCATGGTTGGGAAACAAGCTCAACGATTACGGTTTGGCCTACTGGCACGTGATGAGATCCGACTTTTTGGGGCAGCAAAACGGGGATGTCATGACGGCCGCGCGGGCAGCCTATCGTGGAGTGTTGGTCGGCAACATGGGCTATACGCCTGAAGAAGCAGCGACAGCGATTTCAGAGAAGAGGCTTGATGCTGTGGCTTTCGGGGTGCCGTTTCTGGCCAATCCCGACTTGCCCGAACGCATCCGCACTGGGTCGGCGCTGAACGAGGCGGATGCGACCACATTTTACACACCCGGAGCCAAGGGCTATACAGATTACCCGGCTTTGGCTTAGTCCTGAAGGGCTCGGCCCATGGCGGATCGGTCAACAATAACTCCCTCCTTTGCGAATCTACCTCAGCATACACGGTGAAGTGAGCGGCCCCCTACCTGTCGGTCAGGTCAAACTGATGCAGGAAAAGAAAGAAATCGGGCCGGATGCCTTTTATTGGCGCGAGGGTATGGCGGATTGGGAGCCTTTGAAGCCGGAGACGGATCTCGAGAAGGAACCCGAAGTCAAAGCGGAGGTCTGGTATCCCTTTGAAGGGCCGCCGGTTCGCCCGCCGTGGATGAAGCGGAACCCGTGGCTGGTTGCGCTGACGGTGCTGGCCATCTTGGGCGGCATCACGATTTTCCTGCTGGCGTGGCAGAAGCATAGTGTGGAGGCAGAGGCCGAGGTCACAACCATGACGGCGGTGAAAGATGACGCGCAAAAATTCCAGCGAGAGATCAAGCAGGGAGCAGCTTATACTTTGGAACAGTGGCCCGAGGTGGCCAAGACGCTGGGGATTACCAACATGAACACAGCGCGCCAGGTGCTGGGCGCCCCCAACTTGATCACCGACGAGGGCTTCCGTTGGGTCTATTACGACCGGCTGATCCATCCGGTGACCGAACTGCCGAGCGACCTCGGGATTTCTTTCGATGAGAAGAAAAACCTCACCAAGTTGGAGGCTTATCCCTGAGTCGGAACCATGCCGTAGGAGGCAAGAGTAGAAGCGGCGTCCCCGCCGCTTAACCACAATATCGGTTTTGCAAATGTCGTAGCCGTTTGGTGTGCACTGGGAGAAACTAGTGCCGATATGCGACAAAAGGTAGGGCGCGACGTCCTCGGCGCGCCGGTGAAGGTGCACGGCGGGTCCGGAGGCCCCGCCCTACCGTCGCTGTCTTAAATATGAATCGCGTGGCCGAGGGCTTGTTCGGCGGCCTCGTGCACCGCTTCGCTGAGTGTCGGGTGGGCGTGAATCGTGGAGATCAATTCGTCGTGGGTCGCCTCCATTTCCACGGCGAGTCCTAGTTCGGCGATCATTTCCGTGGCGTCGGCGCCGATAATGTGGGCCCCGAGGATTTCGCCGTGGGGTTCGCCGAAGATGATTTTGACGAAGCCTTCGCTTTCGCCGACGGCGAGCGCTTTGCCGCTGGCCATGAAGGGGAATTTGCCGACTTTGTATTTGAGGCCTTTTTCCTTCGCGGCGCGTTCGGTGAGTCCGACGCTGGCGACTTGCGGTTGGCAGTAGGTGCAACCGGGGAAATTGACGACTTTGCGCGAGGCTTTGCCGGCGAACATTCCTTCGACAGCCTGGATAGCTTCGAAGCTGGCAACGTGCGCGAGCCATGGGGGCCCGATGATGTCGCCGGCGGCGTAAACGCCGCGCACGGAGGTCTCGTATTTGTCGTTCGTTTGAATCCAACCTTTGGCGTCGAGTTTGACGTTGAGGCTTTCGGGCATGAGGGGTGCGACGCCGATGGCGACGAGGGCAATCGGCGCTTCGAGGGTTTCGGAGACCTTGCCGCTGACGGCGAGCTTCACGCCTTTGTGTGTCGCTTCGGCTTTGTCCACTTTCGTGCCGGTGAGGATGCGAATGCCTTGTTTGGTGAGGGATTTTTCCAATGCGGCCGAGCAGTCGGTATCCTCAACGGGTAGAATGTTCGGCTGCATCTCGACGACGGTGACTTTCGTGCCGAAGGCGTTGAAGAAGTAGGCGAACTCGATGCCGATGGCGCCCGCGCCGATGATGATGATCTCCTTGGGTTGCTCGGGCAGAACCATGGCCTGTTTGCTGCCGATGACGCTCTTGCCATTGAACGGGAAGCCGGGCATTTCCCGTGAGACGACGCCGGTGGCGATGAGAATTTTCGATGCAGTGTGTGTGGTCTTTTTGCCGTCCTTGTCGGTGACCTCGACGACGCCGGACTTCGGCACGGCAGCAGTGCCGCGGATGTAATCGACCTTGTTTTTCTTGAAGAGCATCTCGATCCCGCCGGCGAGTTTGTCGGCCACCCCGCGGCTGCGCCCGATCACTTTTTCCCAATCGAATTTGAGCTGGTCGAAGGTCATGCCGAAGTCGCCGGCATGCTTGGACATGAGTTGGTAAAGTTCCGCGTTGCGGAGGAGAGATTTGGTGGGGATACATCCCCAGTTGAGGCAGGTGCCGCCGGCGCGTTCCATTTCCACGCATGCCACGCGTTTGCCGAGTTGGGCGGCGCGGATCGCGCCCACATATCCCGCCGGTCCGCCACCAACAACAATAAGATCGTAAGCCATAGAAAGTGCACTATGCGGGATTTTGGGGAAGGTTTGAAGAAGATTAGGTTGGAGGGTTTCCGGCGAGGCGCCGGAAACAACGGCCGGGGCGGCCGTGGTCCCCCGATCCAGGCAGTCGTCTGCTGACAATTTATTAGAATCCGGCGTAGGATCGCGTCATGCCGGAACTGGCCGAAGTCGCGTGGTTTGCCAAACAATGGGCTCCCGGGGTGGGTGATGTGGTGACGGAGGTGGTCTGCCGGGAAAAAGCGCGGATTTTCCGTGGGGCGGAGGTGCGGGCGTGGCAGAAAAGACTTAAGGGGCGGCGGCTCACGGACTTCGGGACCAAGGGGAAACAAATGATGTTTGTCTTCGAGGAGCACTCTCTGGGGGTGCATCTCGGGATGACCGGCGAGCTGTTGGTGGTGGACCCCGACCATACGCCCGGCAAACACGATCATCTGGTGATCCGGCAAGCGGCGCGCACACTGGTTTTCCGCGACCCGCGCATGTTCGGCGTGGTCAAGTTTGCCGCCAGCGCGGAGCCGGATTGGTGGACGACATTGCCGCCGGAGGTGTTATCGAAGGATTTTACCCAAGATGCCGTGGCGCGTTATGCGGCGCGGCGGGCGGGATTGCCCTTGAAGGCGTTTCTTTTGCAGCAAGAGATGTTTCCGGGGATTGGAAATTGGATGGCGGATGAGATTTTGTGGCGCTGTCGCTTGTCACCAAAAAAGCGCGCCGGAACCTTGAAAAAAAATGAAATCGTTATGCTTTGGAAAGAGGTTCGCGCGGTGTC
>JBILDG010000017.1:0-16487 GCA_044352715.1 Chthoniobacterales bacterium
GACTGGGGAATGGCCGGCAGAAAATGCTCTATCTTCCTTATGCCCACACCGATTTTATTTTCCCGATGATCGGGGAAGAACTGGGGCTTCGCTTCACGTTGCTGACGGTCTTTTGTTTCTTGCTGATACTGCTGGCCGGGGCGCTGATTGCGATGAATTCCAAGGACCGGTTTGGCATGCTGCTGGGATTCGGCATCACAATCATTATCTCGCTGCAGGCTGCTATCAATATCGGCGTGACAACATCAATGTTGCCAAACAAGGGCATGCCTTTGCCGTTTATCAGCTACGGGGGCAGCAACTTGGCAGTGTCGATGTTTTTGATCGGCATACTTCTCAACATACATCGTCAGGGGCGCCGGGAGCCGACGCCTCGCGTGCGGGCTGTCCCGTCCACAAGTATAGCTGTTCGATTCTAAGAATATGAAATTCGCCATTGCTTGCGGTGGGACGGGGGGACACTTGTTTCCGGGATTGGCAGTGGCCGAGGTATTGCGCTCCCAAGGACACGACGTCTTACTTTTTGTTTCGGAGAAAGAGGTTGATGCACGTGCGTTGCTGAATCACCCGGATCTGGATCGCGTCAAGTTGCCCTCGATCGGCCTCCCATCTTTGTTCTCGCCGGCCATGTTGACTTTTGTGAAGCGGTTGCGGGCCAGTTTTAAACAATGCGGTGCCGTCTATGACACAAATCGTCCGCAGGCCGTGCTGGGCATGGGGGGGTTCACCAGCATCGCTCCATTGATCGCGGCGCAGCGTCGCGGTATCCCCGCTTACCTGCATGAATCCAACGCGATTCCCGGCAAAGCCAATCGCTTGGCCGCACTTTTTTGCCGTGAGGTTCTGCTCGGCTTCGGGGAGTGCGCCCGCCATTTTTCATCACGCTCTACGCGGTTGACGGGAACACCCCTGCGCAATGAACTCGTCCATCATGTTCCCGCTCGCGCCGAGGCCCGCAGGAAGCTCGGGCTTGACCCTGAGAAGACAACCTTGCTGGTCATGGGCGGGAGCCAAGGAGCCGCGGGCATCAACGCCTTGATGACGCAAGCAGCTCCCTATCTACAGGGCGGGGCGTTGCAGGTTGTCCATCTCGCGGGTGAACGTGATGTCGAACCCGTGCGCTCGGCCTACGACGCTGCGGGCGTTCCGGCTGCCGTCCTGCCATTTTGCGATCGGATGCAGGAAGTTTATCCCGCCGCTGACATGGCGGTGTCGCGTTCCGGTGCGGCGAGCCTTGGTGAGTTGTCTTGGTTCGGCGTGCCGTCTGTTCTCATCCCGTATCCGTATGCGGCCGAGGATCATCAACGTCTGAATGCCGAAATTTTTGTCCGCGCAGGAGCGGCGATTATGCTGGCCGAGAAAGAAGCAACAGGAGAGAAGATTTCGCATTTGCTCAAAAGTTTGCTGCAAGCACCGGAAACTTTGCCAACCATGAGCGCGGCGGCGAAGGCCTTGGCCCCTGGGGACGCGGCAAAAAAAGTGGCTGGGGTCTTGGTGGAGGCTAAACAATGACGACCCGCGAACTGGCCGATTTTCTGCACGGTTCTCCCCGGAGGATTCACCTCATCGGGGTGGCTGGTTCCGGGATGAGCGGTATAGCGGGTTTGCTTCTTACCCTAGGTCATCGGGTCAGCGGATCGGACAAAGTTGATACGGTCGAAGTGAAAAGGTTGCAGTCCCTCGGCCTTGCCTTCCACACACCGCACCGGGCCGAGGATGTTACGGATGCTCAGTTGGTCATCTACTCCTCGGCAATACGTGAGGGTAACGCGGCTTACGATGCCGCCAGGCGTATGGGAACAGTTATGGTCCGCCGGGCCGAGGCGCTGGCAGCCCTCATGCTGGGAAAAAAAGGGATCCTTGTCTGCGGAATGCATGGCAAAACCACGGTCTCCTCGATGGCCGCGCATGTGCTGCGGGCCGCCGGGGCGCACCCTTCTCATTATGTCGGTGCAGAGATTCCGATTCTCGGGACCAACGCCCGCTGGGATGCGGGCGGGGAATATTTCGTGGCCGAGGGTGATGAGAGTGACGGCACCATTGTCCATTACCATCCGGAGCATGCCATCGTGCTCAATATCGAACCGGAGCATCTGGATCACTACGCCGATCTTGGTGCCATCGATGCCGTGTTTTCCCGCTTGCTCGATCAAACGGCCGACAAAATTTTTTACTGTGCCGACGATCCGGGGGCAACGAGGGTGTGCGGCGGTCGTCCGCGGGCCGTGTCTTACGGCAAGGCGGGAGTTTATTCCTACCGGGATTTCCAAACCGAAGATTTTTCATCGACGTTCGCTTTTTGTCATGAGGGTCGCGAGTTGGCTCACGTGACTTTGAATGTTCCGGGTGAACACAATGCCTTGAACGCAACTGCTGTCATGGCTCTGGCGGCGGAACTCGGTCTCGACTTGGAAAAGTGCGCGAAAGCCTTGGCTGGGTTTCGCGGGGCACGCAGACGGTTTGAGATCGTTCATTCCTCGAAGCATTATCTGATTGTTGACGACTACGGTCATCATCCGACCGAGATTGCCGCCGTCGTGCAGGCGGCGCGCATCAAGGCGGGGCGTCGGGTTGTTTTGCTTTTTCAGCCGCACCGCTACACACGCACCCAGGCGTTGAGCGCGGAATTCGGAAGGGCTTTGTCTTTGGCAGATGTCGCCGTGGTCACGGATATCTATCCCGCCAGTGAAACGCCGATCGAGGGTGTGACCGGTCAGCTGATTGTCGATGCCGCCCTGGCATCCGGGGCAAAGCATGTGGTTTATGTGCCATCACGCTCCCGGGCAGCGGAGGAGGTCGGGCGTCTTTTGCGCGAGGGTGACCTTCTCGTGACACTCGGCGCGGGTAATATCCACGAGCAGGGCGCGGTGTTGGCCAAAGATCTGCAAACACTGGAAATGCTCCACTCTGCAATGGGGGATGGCGTGGCCAGACTTTACGAGCCGATGTCGAAACACACCACGATGCGCGTGGGCGGTCCGGCGCAGTTCTGGTTGGAGCCGGAAACCGAGGAGGGTTTTTGCGAGCTGGTGAGAACAGCGCACGAGGCGGACATCCCCTTCATGGTCGTTGGCAGGGGGTCGAATTTGATTGTGCGCGATGGCGGATTGCGCGGCGCTGTGGTTCGATTGCGTCGCGGGGTTTTTGGTGAGCATGTTGTCGCCGGTCATGAAATCCTTGCCGGCGTGGGCGTCCGCCTCAAAGCGCTCAGCGGGGCGGCCATCAGCGCCGGGCTGGCGGGTTTTGAATGGATGGAGGGTATTCCTGGTGATGTGGGGGGATGCCTTCGTATGAACGCCGGGGCGATGGGGGTGGAGGCTTTCGATCAGGTCTCTCGGCTTCGCTATGCGGATCATGAGGGAAATATCCTTGAGAAAACTCCGCGGGATCTTGAGGTGCATTATCGCAATGTCCCGATGCTTCGAAGCAACTATGCGCTTTCCGCGGTCTTTCGTGGGACGCCGGCCAGCCCCGACGAAGTCGAGCGTCGCACCCGCGAATACTCGGCCAAGCGCAAGGCTTCGCAACCGGCCGGGGCCAGCGCCGGGTGTATCTTTCGCAATCCCGAGGGCGGTAAGGCGGGTCAACTGATTGACTCAGCCGGATTGAAGAACTTGCACGTCGGCGCAGCCCGGGTATCCGATGTGCATGCCAATTTTATTGTCAACGAGGGCGGCGCCTCGGCTGCGGATGTCTTGGCGCTGATCGAGCAGGTGAAGTCCGAAGTCCACCAAAGACATGGAGTCCACCTCGAAACCGAAGTGCAAATAATCGGGGATGACCCAATAATTTGATGAAAGAGAAGCTGAAAGATTTGCATCTGGTTGTGCTGATGGGCGGCCCTGGGTCCGAGCGGGAAGTTTCGCTGCGCTCGGGGGCGGCGGTGGCCAACGCGCTGCGTCAGGGAGGTTACCGCGTGACCGAGCTTGAAGTGACGGGAACGGATTTCGAGCTCCCTGCCGACACGGGCCTTTGCGTGAATATGATCCACGGAACGTTCGGTGAGGATGGGCGATTGCAGTCGTTGCTCGACGCAAGAGGGATTGTTTACACCGGCGAAGGGGCGGAGGGGAGTCGGCTGGCTTTTGACAAAAAAGAGAGCAAGCAGCGTTTTGAGCAGTCCGGCGTACCCACGGCGCGATGGGAAATGATCGGCCGCGGCGAAAAGCCGACTTTGCCTTTGCCATTGGTGCTCAAAGCTCCCCGGGAGGGATCGAGCGTCGGTGTGCATATCGTTCGCAAGTCGGAGGATATGGACGCAGCCCTCAGGGATTGCGCGGCGCTGGATCGCGAGATTCTGGTCGAAGAGTTTGTCGAGGGACGGGAGTTGACGGTCGGGGTGGTAGGCGACCGTGCGCTGGCGGTGGTCGAAATACGTCCGCACGAGGGATTCTACGATTACGAACACAAATACACGAAGGGAGCGTCCGAATATTTTTGCCCGGCGCCGATCGACGCCGGGACCACAGAGCGTGTGCAGGCGGCAGCCTTGGCGGCCCACCGTTCATTGGGGCTTGAGGTCTATTCACGGGTGGACATTCTTTTGCGCGGTGATGGCACGCTTTGTGTGCTCGAGGCAAACACGATACCGGGAATGACCGAAACCAGCCTTCTGCCCAAGGCTGCGGCCGCGGTTGGCACAAGTTTTCTCGAGCTGTGCGAGGAGATTGCGCTGCTGTCGCTGCAAAGATTTTCCAACGCGAAAACATGAGTCTTTTTGGATCAAAAAAATCCCGCGGTCGCCGTCCCGCTCGTCGCCGGCGTCGCGATCATCTGCTGGAAGTGACCGCGACCGCGGAGACCGAGCGTCGCCGTCGCAACCAGAAAATCATGCTGTATGCGGGCGAGGCGGTCGTGCTCCTTGGGTTGCTGGCATTCGCTTGGGTCGGCATCCGCGCACTGATCAGTGCGCAATTCACCGGCAACCAAGATTACAATGTGCGGGTCGTCGAAGTGAATACAGCCGGCACCATGACGCGAGAGGAGGCACTGGCGATCACGGGGATTCGCGAAGGTTTGAATATTTTTTCTCTCAATCTCGAGGCGGCGCAGCATGCTTTGGCTTCAATTCCCGAGATCAAAGCCGCCCGGGTGGAGCGTATTTTGCCCGACACTGTCACGATCGAAATCAATGCCCGGCGCCCGGTGGCTTGGGTTGCCCCCGCGGACACGGGTGCGGATCCGTCGACGATGGAGACAGCATGTCTGGTGGATGACGAGGGTGTGATGATGAAGCCCGATGGTTTTGAGGCAGGATACACGCGTTTGCCGGTGGTTTATGGAATCCCGACCAACCAGTGGCGTCCGGGCGATCGGATAAGTCTTCCCGAGTTGCGTGCCGCGCTGGAACTTTTCACCCGTGCATCGGAGCGCACCAACCCCGAGGTGATTTTACGAGCGGCGGATGTCAGTAAAGGCTGGTGCATTCAGGCATGGAGCGATCCGTTGACGCGCTTTACCTTCGGCTTGGACAATATGCCGGCCCAACTTGATCGATTGCAGTTCATCATGCTTCATGTGGGACAAACCTCCCGCAAGATCGCCACGGCCAATCTTATCCCCGAACGAAACACCCCTGTGACCTTCCAAGGTGATGTGCCGTCGGCCGAAGCGGTGACAACACAGCCAGTCGCTGCAAAAAAATCGAAACCCTGAGCATGGCCCGTCCGCATTTACACGTCGGTTTGGAGGTTGGAACAACCAAGGTTGCCGCTGTCATCGGGGAAACGCGCAGCGATGGACTTTTGCGTATCATTGGTGCGGGTGAGGCTCCGTCTCGGGGGGTGCGCAAGGGTGAGGTGGTGGATATCGGGAAGATCACACTTTGCCTCAACGAGGCCGTCTCCATGGCAGAGGAAGCTGCCGACCGTGAGATCACCGGTGTGGTGGCGGCGGTCACTGGCGCGCATCTGGACTGCCTGAACAACCGCGGCGGAATCACGATTCCCGAGGACCGCGGTGAAATCGAGGAGGATGACATCCACGATGTCGAGCAGAGCGCGCTGGAGGTGAGTATTCCGGCCGGCAACGTTTTTCTCCACACCATGATCCAGCGTTACTACGTGGATGGTCAGGAGGGTGTGGCTATTCCGGTGGGAATGTTTGGACGCAAGCTCGAAGCCGAGTTTCACATCATCCACGGCACCAAGACACGTATCCAAAACAACCTGCGATGCATTCATGAGGCCAATCTGAAGCCCAAGAATGTCGTGATGAGCGCCGTGGCTTCAGGCCACGCTGTCCTTGAGCAGGCCGAAAGGGACATCGGTGCCCTGGTGATCGATATCGGTGGCGGCACGACGGACTACATTCTCTATCGCGAAGGTTCCGTGCGTAACAGCGGTGTGCTGGCCGTGGGCGGCGATCATATAACCAACGATATATCCATCGGCCTGCGGGTTCCGACCAAGTGGGCCGAAAAACTGAAAATCGAACAAGCTGATGTGGGGCCGGGCGCGGTCTCGGCCGGTGGCACCGTGCAAATCGAAGATCCGACATTTGCCGGCGGGGAGATCGAGCGCTCTGTCCTGAACATCGTGGCGGAGGCCCGCGTGCGGGAGGTTTTCACGCTGCTGAAACGGCGTTTGAATTTCGAGCGCCATGCGCAGTTTATCGGCAGTGGTATTTTCATCACCGGAGGAACATCCGAATTGAAGGGGATTTCCGCCTTGGCTTCCGAAGTCTTCGGCGTGCCGGCACGTGTGGCCAACCCCCGCCCACTCTCCGGTCCCAGCGCGCTTTTTGAGAGTCCCCGTTTTAGCACGGCAATCGGGTTGGTTCTTTACGCGCAGGCTGCGCAGGAGGCGCTGGCAGATATCTCCATCTTTGACAAGCTGCGGAACCGGATCGGCAGGTTTATTCCCGGCATATGATCAACCTTGGATCCAAAGCAGAGGTCTTGGCGCCCTTGGCTCCCGTAACTTCTTTCAAAGTTGTCGGGGTCGGGGGAGCGGGTTTGTCTTTGCTGGAGCAACTTGCCCTGCAGGAAACCCATCTGGAATTGGTGGCCATGCACACGGATGCACAGGCTTTGATGGGCAGTGCAGCTCAGCGCAAATTGCAACTCGGTCGTGAAACGGCCAAAGGTCTGGGAGTCGGGGGTGATCCCGCACTCGGCCTCGCCGCCGCGCAAGAGTCTGCCGGTGCCATCAACGCGGAATGCGAGGATGCACAAGTTGTTGTGGTCTGCGCGGGTCTTGGTGGAGGAACGGGCTCAGGGGCCGCGCCGGTGGTAGCCGAGGAAGCGAAAAAAAACGGGGCGCTTGTCTTTGGCTTGGTTAACCTTCCCTTCGGAAGCGAGGGTGAAAAACGCCGCGAGCAGGCAATGGAAGCTTTGTCCCGTCTCGGGCGGAATTGTGTCGGCGTCATTTGCTTCGAAAACGACAAGATGACGGGCATTGTCAGCGGGGATGCCCCGGTCGGTGAAGCGTTCGGTGCTGCCGCCTCGACCATGTCTCAGGCTGTGCTTGCACTGGCTCGTATGTTGCGACTGCCCTCTTTCATGCGGGTGGGTTTGGATGAGTTGATCCAGATGTTTCGTGGCTCCAGCGCTCGTTGCCAGTTTGGTTGCGGAACTGCCGGAGGCAGTAATCGTGCCGTGCAGGCTGCGGAATCGGCACTCATGCACCCGCTGCTTGATGGGGGCAAAATTTTTCCCGAAACGAGCCATGTTTTGATTCATATTGCCGGCGACCCCTCCATGCAGCTCGAAGAGGTTCAGGCCGCGGTGCGGGAAGTATCCCGAAATATCGAGTCTTCCACGCAGATTTACCTTGGAGTGGCGACCGATACCGCGGCAGATGATTCGATTGTCGTAACGGTGATGTCATGCACTCGTGTCATTGGAGTGCAGGGGGTCGATAATATCGATAACGAGGATGTTGAATCACAAAATGCCGACCCGGTCGTGGACATTGCCCAAGAGTCCGGAGACAAAACGCCTAGAGTCGGCGGTAAGCGTGGTTCAAAGCCGGGAGCTAAAAAAAATGCGGCCGGACAGACGCAGGAAGAACTGCCTCTCGATCAAGCGATGCGTGGACGTTTCAAGGACTTGGATCCGACCATGGTGGACGGACAGGATCTGGATATCCCCACGTTTATTCGGATGCGGTTGCGTCTGAAATAGTGCTAACATTTCGGGCATGAGACCTGACCGTTTTACCCAGAAAATGCAGGAAGCGCTGAATGCCTCGGCCGATATCGCCAGCAAGCTCTCGCAGCAGGAAATATCCAACGAGCACTTCCTCTTGGCCCTTCTTCAACAAGCTGACGGCGTGGCGATTCCGTTGCTGCAAAAAGTCGGTGTTTCCACGGCGCGACTGCAAGAGCAGCTCAACGCCGAGCTTTCCCGACGTGCCAAGGTCAGCGGTGCTGCCGGTCAACCGCATTTGGGAAACGACCTGCGCAAAACGCTCGATGCGGCTGAGAGCATCATGGAGAAGCTGAAGGACGAGTATCTCAGCGCAGAGCATTACCTGCTGGCGCTGTCCCAAGCATCGGACGCCGCGGCCAAGCTGCTCAAGGAAGACGGTGCGACGCATGACAAATTGATGAAAGCGCTGATCGAGGTGCGCGGATCACAGCGTGTCACCGACCAGAATCCCGAGGAGAAATACCAAGCCTTGCAAAAATACGGCCGTGACCTCACCGAGTTGGCCCAACGCGGCAAAATTGACCCGGTCATCGGCCGAGACGAGGAGATTCGCCGCACCATGCAGGTGCTATCCCGCCGTACGAAAAACAACCCGGTCCTCATCGGTGAGCCCGGCGTGGGCAAAACGGCGATCGTCGAGGGTTTGGCTCGCCGCATTGTCAGTGGCGACGTGCCGGAATCGCTGAAGAACAAGAAAGTCATCGCCATGGATATCGGCGCAATGATTGCCGGTGCCAAATTCAGGGGCGAATTCGAGGAACGGCTTAAAGCTTTTCTCAAAGAGGTCACCTCATCCGAGGGGCAAATCATTCTTTTTATCGACGAGTTGCACACCATCGTCGGAGCGGGTGCAGCGGAGGGTTCAGCCGATGCATCGAACATGCTCAAACCCCAGCTTGCCCGCGGCGAGCTCCGCACCATCGGTGCAACGACTCTGGACGAATACCGTAAATACATCGAAAAAGATGCCGCCCTCGAACGCCGCTTCCAGCCGGTGATGGTGAATGAGCCCAGTGTCGAGGACTCCATTGCGATCCTGCGCGGTTTGAAAGAGCGCTACGAGGTCCATCACGGAGTGCGCATTCAGGACTCCGCCCTCGTGGCGGCAGCAGTGTTGAGCGACCGCTATATCAGCGATCGGTTCCTGCCGGACAAAGCGGTGGACCTCATCGACGAGGCGGCTTCCCGCCTGAAGATCGAACTGGACTCCATGCCCACCGAGCTTGATCGGCTTGAGCGCGAAATTATGCAGGCCGAGATGGAGCGCACGGCGCTCAAGAAAGAGAAGGACACGGCGAGCAAAGAGCGCTTGGCAAAATTGGAAAAAGAATTGGCCGACCTGAAGGAGCAAGGTTCCAAACTCAAGGCCCAGTGGCAGAACGAAAAGAAACAGGTCACCGAATCGCGCAAGCTGGCCGAGCAGGTGGAAGATCTCAAAAACCAGCTCGAAATGGCCCAACGCCATGGCGATTACGCCAAGGCCAGCGAGATCCAATACGGTCAAATTCCCGAACTGACCGCCCGACTCGAAGAGCACAACAAGAAGCTGGCCAAGGAAGGCGGGGGACAACTTCTCCGCGAGGAAGTCACCGAGGATGATGTGTCGAAAGTCGTCTCAACTTGGACCGGTATCCCCGTCACTCGTCTGCAGGAAGGCGAGCGGCAGAAACTCGTCAAAATGGAAGAGCGCCTCATGGAGCGCGTGGTCGGGCAAGGGCAAGCTATCAAGTCGGTGGCCAATGCCGTCCGCCGTGCTCGCGCCGGCTTGCAGGACGAGAACCGCCCGATCGGTTCGTTCATTTTCCTCGGGCCCACCGGCGTGGGCAAAACCGAGCTTTGCAAAGCCTTGGCCGAATTTCTTTTCGACGACGAGAACGCCATCGTGCGTCTTGATATGAGTGAATACATGGAGAAGCACACGGTGGCGCGGTTGATTGGAGCGCCTCCCGGGTATGTCGGATACGACGAGGGCGGACAACTTACCGAGGCGGTGCGACGCCATCCTTACTCCGTGGTCCTTTTCGACGAGGTCGAGAAAGCGCACAGCGATGTTTTCAATGTCCTGTTGCAGGTTCTCGACGACGGGCGCATCACCGATGGTCAGGGCCGCACGGTGGATTTCAAAAACACGGTCATCATCATGACCTCCAACATCGGCAGCCAGTTCATCATGGAAGATCTGCCCGTCGAAGAACGCAACCGTCGCGTCATGGAGGCGTTACGCGGACATTTTCGGCCGGAATTTTTGAACCGTATCGACGAGACAATTATTTTTGACCGTCTGTCCGACAAAGAAATCACGAGTATCGTCGATATCCAACTGCAGCGACTGCTGAAGAGGCTTCAGCAACAAAACATCAAGCTCGAGCTGACGGACAAGGCGAAGAAGTTTCTCGCGAAAGAAGGGTATGATCCGGCTTACGGGGCACGTCCGTTGAAGCGGGTGATCCAGCAGCAGATTTTGAATCCGCTGAGCGTCGCGATCCTCGACGGGCAGTTCGGGGAGGGGGACTCGATTGTGGCTGAGGTGGAGAAGGATCAGTTGGAGTTCCGGAAGAGGTAGCTGGACACGGCCGGTAAGCAGCTCGAAATCGCTACCTGTTTTCGCTCAGCCCAAGCGGGGCGAGGAGGAACCGCCGCCGAGTTCGAGAGGCAGCCCGAGTAACTGGCGTCGCAGCAAATCCAGGGCGGCGCTGGTGGACATGTGTTTGAAGGTGACGCGATCGAGCGGGAAGTAGCAGCGCCGGACGACCGTGGGATGTCCGGCGGAAGCCAGACCGATGTAGACGGTGCCGACGGGTTTGGTGTCGGTCCCGCCGCCTGGTCCGGCGATGCCGGTGGTGGAGAGGGCACACTTGGCGCCAGAGGCACGGCGGGCACCTTCGGCCATGGCGGCGGCGACAGGTTCGCTGACGGCACCATGCGCATCGAGGAGATCCTGCGGGACGCCGAGCGTATTTCGTTTGGCCTCGTTCGCATAGGTGACGTAGCCGGCGGGAAAGACGGCGGAGGCGCCGGGGACGTTGGTGAGTCGAGCGGCGAGTGATCCGCCGGTGCAGGACTCGGCGACGGCCAGAGTGAGGTTTTTTTCGCGCAGGAGGCGGACGAGGGCGGTTTCGAGTGGGGGACCGTCGGAGTAGATCCATTCGCCGAGGGTTTTGCGGACCTCTTGATCGGCTGCGGCAATGATGTCGGGGGATCCGATGAGGCGGAAGTCGACTTCGGAGGGGCGCGCGCAATAACCAACCTCCAGATCGCCCCGGGCTTCGAGTTTTTCGCCGATGCGTTCCTCAACTTGGCTCTCCCCAATACCGGTTAGGCGGTAAATGCGGCGTTCGCGAAAAGCGGAAGCGGGTAAAACTTCGCGAAGCTTGGGCAAAACATAGTCCGACATCATGGGCCGGAGTTCGCGGGGTGGACCGGGGAGAAGAAAAAGATGACGGGCCCGGCGGCCTTCCAAGACGGAAGGTGGAAAGTAAAGCCCGGGCGCGGTTCCATGAGGATTGGGCAAAACCTCCGCACCAGCCGGCACCATGGCCTGACGGGCGACCCGATCAGCCATGGCAAGTCCGCGCCGGGCGAAGCGCTCGCGTATGCCGCTTAAAATTTTCTCATCAGGAATGAGCGTGAGTCCCAGAAGCTCTGCCGTTGCCTCACGTGTGAGATCGTCAGTGGTCGGGCCGAGACCTCCGGTCGTAAAAACCAGATCAGCCCGATCGAGGGCGCGGTCCAAAGATTCTTTGATAGGCGGACCATCAGGCACACAGGCCTGGCGGCTGATGGTGATGCCGCAAGGGGCAAGTTCGCCGGCGAGGTAGGTGAGGTGGGTGTTGGTGACAAGACCAAGCAGGAGCTCCGAACCGGTATTGATGACTTCGGCCTGCATCAATTACGGCAGAGCAAGTGGCTCCAATGTTTGAGTCGCTCGTATTCGGCCGTGTCACCCTTCCGGTGAAATACATAGAGCAGATTGGCGAGGTTGCGTACCAGCATCTGTCGTGGTGATGCCGTGCTGAGATGCCAGTCCTCCAGCTTTTGGTTCTGGCGGCGGAGAATTTCCTCGCAGTCCTGCCGGTTGAGGACGCGGCCGTGGTGGAATGGATCGAACAAAATGGTGCCGTGCCGCGCCAAAAAGTGTCCCGGCAGATTGATGCCTTCAACGGGTACGCCCGCGTAATGTCCGACCAGCATATAAATCAGCGTGAGACTGATGGGTATTCCTTTGCGGGAATCAATCACGCAAGGCAGCAGGGAGTTGCGTTCATTGTAATAGTCGTCCGTGTTACCCTGAAAAACGAGTTCGATCGCGAGGAAGTCGGTCATGATATCCACACGTCGGCGGTCGTTGTTCGCGCGGCGCATCCGGCGTTGCAGTTCGGCACCCCAAGCGGCCAGACGCTGACGGTAGGAGGCTGGTTCGAAGCCCCGGAGCATGGCAGCAGAGAGAAGCCAGCAGGCTTCTTCGAGGTCGGAGGCGTCACCAAAAGATGCGCAAAGCAGTTCAAAGCGGTCGAGGGCATCTTTTTGCACGACCTCGTGCAGAACATCACGCGCATGCAGGGCGGCCAAGGGATGGTCGCAGTTTGCCAGATCGCGCAGATCGTCGATGTGTTCGTGGGCTTCCCGCGCCAGTTGTTCTTTGACCAGCCTCACGGTTTGCTCGTCATCATCGGAGAGCAAACGCACGAGGGCTGTTTTCTGCGGGTGCATGAGAAACTTGCTTGATGCAATTAAGCATTTCCACGTGTGAAGGCAAGCGGTGTGGCGCTTTCAGCGGTTGGTGATTTCCATCGAGAAATCAACGGCCTGCGCTGAGTGGGTCAGGGCACCGACCGAGATTTGGTCGATGCCCGTCTCAGCGATCCCGCGGACCGTTCCGAGGTTCACGCCGCCGCTGGCCTCGAGCAAGATCGGTCGGGCGCCGCGTATGGCGACCGCCTTGCGCAACTGATCATTGGTCATGTTGTCGAGCAAGATGATATCCACTCCCTGCAAATCGCAAAGCAGGCGCACCTGATCGAGCGTGTCGGCTTCGATTTCGATCTTGATGCCGGGTTGTCGCTGCAGAGCGGTATTGATTGCACGCTGCAAGCCCTGCGCTTCACCGGTCACGGCCAGATGATTGTCTTTGGCCAGAATGCGATCGAAAAGACCGAAGCGATGGTTCGTTCCGCCGCCGGCCCGCACGGCGAGGCGTTCGAATTCACGCAGGCCCGGGGTTGTTTTGCGAGTGTCGAGAATGACAGCTTTGGTTCCGGCAACGGCCTCGACGAATCGGTGCGTCAAAGTGGCGATTCCTGAGAGGCGTTGGATGAAATTCAGCGCGGTGCGTTCGGCTACAAGCAGAGAGCGGGTCGCCCCTTGGACAACAAGGACAACATCGCCCGGCGAAACGAAGCGTCCATCAGGCTCCAGCAAATCGAAGACCACCGAGGAATCGACTTGCCGGAAAACCTCCGCCGCAACCTCGATGCCGGCTGCGACCGCTTTCTCTTTGGCGGTAATGCGGGCCGAGGAGTGGTGTCCGGCCGGGATAAAGCACTCGGAGGTGATGTCGCCAGTCCCCACATCTTCGCCCAGCGCCCGGCGAATGGTGTCAATGGCCGACGCGGTCATGCAGTTCCAGCAATTCGCACTGCCATGGCAGCAGTTTTGCCCCGTTATCTTGGGCGACCGACATCAGGGTGGTGCGGGATGCGATGAGGGCGGGATCAATGGAGAGTTTTCCGGCGACCTGATCGCGCTTTTCGCGGAGTTCTTCGAAGC
Source organism: Chthoniobacterales bacterium (assembly GCA_044352715.1). GTDB lineage: Bacteria > Verrucomicrobiota > Verrucomicrobiia > Chthoniobacterales > JACTMZ01 > JACTMZ01. The sequence continues at coordinate 13,919 of JBILDG010000017.1, forward strand.
GTCGGCAGGCCGCGCCGGTCGGGCGGGGTTTGTGAATTCTTTCGAAAGTGGGCCACTCAGACTCGGGCAGGTCCATCGCCGCGCGCAAGGTCTCTTTCATGCGGCTCCAGCGGGCGCCGGGCATGCGGTGGACTTTCACCTGCTTGCCGGCAACGGCATCGCGCGCGGCCTCGAGCAAGCGGTCGTTGGATATGACATGAAAGGTCGGGCGATCCCAAGCACTGGCTTCGGCTTCACGCCAATGCCAGAGGGCGCGCAGAACAGCGGCCTCCCGGGGAGAAAGTTTGCTGCTGCCGCTGATGCGCCAGGCATTTTCTGCATCACGCTCGCGGGGTTCACGGGCGTTGTTGACCATCTGGTTCCGGGACTGCAGATACCATTCCCATCGTCCCATTTCGCGCAGGCGGTTTTCGATGATTTCACCGAGCGGCAAAAGGTAGCGTACGTCGTTGAGGGCGTATTCCTCCATGACGGGCGGAAGAGGTCGTCGCCCCCAGTTGGCCCGCTGGGAGGATTTGCTCAGGCTGACGCCGAAAAATTTCTGCACCAGCGCAGCGTAGCCGATTTGCTCGAGGCCGAGAAACCGTGCAGCGATTGAGGTATCGAAGATGTCCGTGGCGTCGAAAGCGGCATGGCGTCCGAGCAACCGCAGGTCGTAATCCGCACCGTGAATCACCAGACGATGACGCGAGAGGGATGCGTAAAAGTCAGTCAGATCCAATTCGGCCAAGGGATCGATCAACCATCCGCCCTCAGGCGAGGACACTTGGACGAGGCAAATTTTTTCATGGTAGCTGTGAAGGCTGTCCGCTTCGGTATCGAGTCCGATGACCGGGTGCGGGGCCAAACGGGAAATGAATTCCCCGAGCTGTTCTTGGCTGGCGATCAAGGTTCCGCAGTGAAAGCCGCCTCGGGTGCAGGATCGCCTGCGCGTCGGGCGCGTGGTTCGCGGACGTTGGCGCTCCCGGCGACAGACGCGGTGACAAATGGACCGCCGGCCTGTGGAGCGGGTTCGGTGAAGGCGACGTCAGGCACATCGCTGGTTTTGCCTTCAAGAGGAAAGTCTTTACGCAACGGATGGTAAGGATAGCCCTCCCACATCAAGATGCGGCGCAGATCCGGATGGCCCTCGAAACGAATGCCCATCATATCCCAAATTTCCCGCTCGTGCCAATTGGCTGTGGGCCAGATATCGCTCACCGTGCGGATTGCAGGATCATCTTCGGTCGCCGGAGTTTTGAGACGAAGATGGATCCGGTGGTCGAGGGAATAGAGTTCGTAAACGACCTCGTAACGGGGTTCCTGTTCGAAATGATCCACACTGGAAATGTCGAGAAGGAGATCGAACGACAGTTCGTCCCGACAGAACTCGCAGATTTCATGGATGGCCCCTGGTTTGACGGAGAGTGTGAGTTCTTCACGGAACTCGCCGCGACCAGTGATCGAACCGCCGAAGCGGGCAACCAGTGATTCGGAGACTTTTGCGAGGTTCATTTAGATCGAGGCGAGAAGTTCCTTCTTTTGCTCGACGAAGGAAGATTCGGTCATGATTTTTTTTTGCAAACGCATGAGGCCATCGAGCAGGGCCTCCGGGCGGGGAGGGCAACCGGAGACATACACATCGACGGGGATAAGGTGATCGATCCCTTGGAGCACGGAATAGCTGCGATACATGCCGCCACTCGAGGCGCAGGCACCCATGGCGATGACCCACTTCGGATCGGCCATCTGCTCGTAGATCCGCTGCACGGCGAGAGCCATTTTGTAGGTGACCGTGCCAGCGACGATCATGACGTCCGACTGTCGCGGGGAGAACCGCATGACCTCCGCGCCAAAGCGTGCCATGTCGAAGCGCGCGGCTGCCGAGGCCATCATTTCAATGGCACAGCAAGCGAGGCCCATCGGCATGGGCCAGAGGGAATTGCTGCGCATCCAATTGATGGCGGCATCCAGTTTAGTGAAAATGATATTGCCCTCGATTTTCGAATCGTAAGCGTAGGGACTGTGATCGCTCATGCGTGCCAAAAGTTAAGGTCACAAATCGTGCCTGCAAGACCAATGTTGCGGCATTTTTTCCAAAGGGGGTTACGGGGAATCGAGCTGCGGGGATGCGGCGGCGGGGTCCCAGCTGATCAGTTGCAGCAATTTGCGGGCGTTTTCCCCCAGCTGCGGCTGGCCGGGCGGGCCGTCAAGCAGACCCCGGGTAACTTTGGCATAGGGGAGCTTGGATGGTTTGGCCCAGATGAGGCGGGGGTGGGAGATTGTTTCGCCGGATGGCTCGATGGCCAACGGAAATCCTGCATCAGTGAACGAAATCACCCAAGAGCGTGCTTTGGCGGCCGAACCTCGGACCAGCCATGGATAACGGCGCGGGAGTTGAAAATGGGGCGAGGCCGGGAGGTGGACTTTGAAAAAGACCGGCTGCTTTGCCATGAACTGAGAGAGTGTTAGAGCCGGATTTTTTCGTTGTTGGAGGTAAAATTCCGCCACGTCGAGCCCCATCAGGTTCATGCCATTGAAGATGCCGTGTTTGTTCGGCAGCGAGAAATGGGCGTCGTGCCAACCCTCG
>JBILDG010000018.1:0-16353 GCA_044352715.1 Chthoniobacterales bacterium
GGGATTGCGGAAGTTTGTCTGCGAATGACGATAAAAAATCTGCGGCCGAGGCAGCCAGTGACGCATTGCTCATGAACCGCAGAGGCTAAAACCGCCGCCCCGCGAACGCACGAGAAATTGGCCGCCCTGAAAAATTGCTTTTGTTGCGGGGTTGGCTGGGCTTTATTAACCCGCTCTTGAGGAGCCTTAGCTCAATTGGTTAGAGCGCTGCCCTGTCACGGCAGAGGTTGCGGGTTCGAGCCCCGTAGGCTCCGCCATCGCATGTCACGCGAGGGCAGGTAGTTGTGGCGGAAATGGCGGTTTGGTTTCATGCAAAATTTCATACCAACCGTTGACACCACCGCGATGCCATATGCATCGCGTCCACGTCGTAGGCCACGGATCGTCTGAGGTCAGGATCTATCCTTTGCGCCGCAAACGCTCGCGCTACCGCTCCTACCAAGTGCGCTGGTATGAGCTGGGTGAGAAGCAGACCAAGACACTGGCCGATCCCCAAAAGGCCAAAGCTTACGCCCAGCAGGTCCATATTTCGCTGCTCAACGGCGCCCGTGCATCGGAGATTACGCCTCTGGACATCAGTGTCCTGCGGGACGCGGAGTCCATCGCGGCAAAGTTCGGAGTTTCCCTGCCGTTTGCCATTCGTGAATGGGCCGATACGCGGCAGGCACTGCTCGGCGCGCCCATGGTCCCCAAGGCGAGTTGCATGGCGCAATTGCTCAAGGAGCTGACCACAGTCAATGCGCAGGCCGCAGCCAAGGAATACATCAAGCTGAAGGAGGAGTCGGGGTTGTCATCCCGCCACATCCAGACGGTGCGGCAACTGTTGACCGGTTTCGGTCGGAGCTTCGCCGCAGAACAATTGCACGAAATTCCCGTGCAGGGACTGCGGCGATTCATTGACGGGATCAGGGGCAGTGCCCGGACAAAGAACAACTTCATCACGTGCTTGCGGACGTTCTTCCTCTGGGCGCAGAAACAGTCCTATCTGCGGCAGGACCGGCCGACCGCGGCAGCTGGTCTGGACAAGAAGCGCGAGGCTTATGTGGCTCCGCAGATTTTCACGCCGGAGGAAATGCGTCAGCTGTTGGGAAGTTCCGAGGCGGACATGGTTCCTTATCTTGCCATCGCCGCTTTTGCGGGGCTTCGCAGCTCCGAGATCGGTCGCTTGGATTGGTCGGCGGTGGATTTCGCCTCCGGTTACATCAAGGTTTCTGGGGAGATAACCAAAACGCAGCAGCGGCGTCTTGTCCCGATCCTCCCGAACCTTCGTGCGTGGCTCTTGCCGCACCTGAAGGGATCCGGCGGCGTGACCTTTGCCACCTACCGCAAGGCGCTCACGAGGTGTGGTCGCGCGGCGGGCGTTGCCTGGAAGTCGAACGCCTTGCGACACAGCTTTGGAAGCTACCGGCTGGCCGAAGTGCAGGATGCCGCCAAGGTCAGTCTGGAAATGGGCAATTCTCCGCAGATGCTCTTCAAGCACTACCGTGAACTCGTCACTCCGGCACAGGCGCACGAGTGGTTTTCGATTTTCCCGCCGTGACCCGCTGCGATGGTGCGGTGCGCTTGGCTTGGCCCTTGGGTTGCGGCGTTGGCGCTGGCGCGCCCATCGCTTTGGCGATCGTTTCGTGGCATTTGGTCAGTCCCGCAATTGCGGGGCCCAGGCATCGCAGCAGGATATCGTATTCCTGGCGAGTCGGCTCCGGTCCGCCTTCCAGAACCTCGAGCATTCTTTCGTCAATCTCCTCCAGCAGGCAGGTGATTTCCCAAAGTGCCACCCCGCGGTCTCCCACCACCGCGGCCGTGCTGCGGCTGTAGTATTTTCGCACGATAAAACACGAATCCCTCATCTGATCGCTGCTGCGACGTGTTCGCATCAATCGCATCCAGCGGACCATCTTCGGCGTGCACTCGTAGCGGTATTGGCCGCCGGCGGTCAGGATTCGCTCCCCCGGAAGGGCATTCTTCTGGGCCAAACGGGCGATGTGCATGCGCGAGTATCCGCTGCGCCGGGCGATTTCCGGACAGGTCAGTAATTTCGGCATAACAGTCTAAAAACGTCACATGTAACATTGTAAAGTTGACACGGCAAGAGGTGCGTGAACTACACGCATTCCACTCAACATCTCGTCAAAAAAAAGCAACTTGCCTTCCTTCTGGGAGTTTCTCCCCGAACGGTCGACCAATGGGTCCATCGGCGGTGGATTTCCGTCATTGCCCCGACGGCCCGTCTGCACCTCTTTGATCCCGCGGAAGTCCGCGAGGCGCTCAAGAGCCGCTTCGGGATCAATGCACAGGAGGTGCGGAAGTGAGGGACCACGCCTTTTTTGAAAATGGCCAGCGGATCGGGGTCGAGCTACGGCACCCGATTGATGAATTTGAGCCGGAGCCGGAGGTGGACGGATATTCCGTGGATCTCTACGGGCTGGTCGAGAAAGTGGCTTGCAGCTTTCTCACCGGCGATCCGAATATCAATCGCGTTGCCTGGAAATTCCTGCTCGGCAAGCAGTCCTGTTCCATGCGCGACTATGCCCGCCGCGCGGGTTGCTCGGTGGCGGCGATCTCCAAGCAGATCAACCGGATAGCGCGGCTCTTTGCCATGCCGCTGCACAATCCGCATCTGCGCGTGGCCAGGCGGGAGATCACCAGAGTCTCATGGAGAAAGCGAAGGCAACGGGCCGGTGGCTGCCGGCCCGCTGCCCGGGAGCTTGTAGGGGAATCCACCGATCAAGGAGGTCGCCCATGAGGAAGCTACGTGTCAACGATTCGTCGCAGCCGGTGCTGCGGGTGTGCCGTGATAGGTGCCGCGTGCGAGCGGAAGCCGAACTGCTCGGGGAAATGGAAACCATCCTCGAGGAGCTTCGCCAAGGTCCTCCTCCGTTCTCGGTTTCGTTGCGCGAGCCGGGGCGCTTTGTCTCCTTCGTCCTTCTGCCCGACGAAGCGGAGAGCGACGGGTGCCAATGGGTGATGATCACCGCCGAGCCCGAGACCCAAGGAGCAGCGGATAGCGTTCTCGCCGCCTCCCAAGCCTGCATACGCGACCATTTGCGTGCGAGGGGAAAGGGGGGGCGATGATGCCCGCCGCGCCGCGGCTTGTCCGCGAACTGCTGGGCGCTTGCCCCACGGCCGGAAACGGCGTCCACGCCTGGATATTCCAGTGTGCCCTTGCGCTGCGCCGTGCCGGCTACAGCGAGGGCGAGATGGCGGAAATGATCGAAGGAGCCGCGGTCAACTGTGGCCGCGCACTGGAAGCGCATGAGATTCCCGACGCCATCAAAAACTCGGGTTCAAGGTCGGCACCGCCGGGCACTTCGGCGCGCGGAGGGGGCATGCCACCCCCGCGCGCCGCCCGCTGGCCGGCTGCGGCGAGCGGCCGTATCCAAGAGATCATCCGGAGCCGCGAGGCACGGAGTCTCTACGACCTCTGGGAGGCCTCGCCGGTCCGTCTCGAAGATCATGCTGCCGAACATCTGATCGACAGACTTTTTCCCGGCAATCCCCTGCTGTGTTGCGGTCGCTCGCACGGCCAGTGCGAAACCACTCCCCGGGAGGAGTGGCGCGGGCAGTTGCCCAAGCTCCAATTCATCGTTCCCAACCCGATGGCTGCCCTTCGAGGCACACGCAAGTCCGACGGGCAGCCTTCACCGCGGGCCCTGGACAACACCGGCCCGCGGCGCTTCTTGGTCATCGAATTCGACGACAATCTTGGCGAGGACTCGCAAGCAGCCCGGTTGTGGCACCTCAATTCCCTCAGCCCCCTGGTGCTTGCCGTCCATAGCGGAGGCAAGTCGTTGCACGGATGGTTTTGCACGGTCGGCGACGCCGAATCCGCTTGGCTCAAGTTCATGCGCTACGCGGTCAGTCTCGGGGCTGATCCTGCCACGTGGACTCGTTGCCAATTTGTCCGGCTTCCCGACGGAATGCGCCGTCCCAAAGACAAGGCTCCCATCCGCCAGGTCGTCTACTTTTTCAACCCGGAGGCGCTGCCATGTTGAACGAAGCCGCAATTCCAGAACCTGCGGACTCCGCTCCACCGGTTGCTTCGCCCGAGATGCTCGACTTCTACGCGATTCCCCTGCCTCCGGAGCAAGATCCCGATGAATTGATCAAGCATCGCTTTCTGTGCCGCGGTGGCGCCCTGCTCCTCGTCGGTCAGAGCGGTATCGGCAAAAGTTCTTTCACCATCCAGTGTGCCGTTCTTTGGAGCTTGGGGCGTGAGGCTTTCGGTTTGGTGCCGGTCGGCCCTCTGCGGATCTTGATCGTCCAAGCGGAAAATGATCCGGGCGACATGGCCGAGTTCCGAGATGGCGTCCTCAAGGGGCTCGACCTCAAGGATGAAGACTGCAAGGGCAGCGTCATCAAGACAGTCTGTGAGGACAGTCGCACGGGCGCCGCCTTCTGCAGCGATGTGCTCCAACCTCTCCTCGAGCGGGAGCAATTCGATCTGGTGATTGTCGACCCTGCTTTGGCTTACCTGGGAGGCGACGCTAATCAGCAAAAAGACGTTTCGATGTTTCTCCGGAACTGCCTCAATCCCGTTCTGCATCGCGCCCGCTGCGGTTTGGTCCTGGTCCACCACACCAACAAGCCGCCCCAGTATCAAAGAAATCAGGAGTGGCAAGCCAACGACTATGCGTATGCCGGATCAGGGTCTGCCGATTGGGCGAACTGGGCGAGGGCAGTCCTCGTGATCCGCACGCTGGGATCTTTTGATTACTTCGAGCTGCGGGCCGGCAAGCGCGGAAAACGACTCCGGTGGAAAGATAAGAGCGGAAAGGCCTCGGCTTTCACTAAGCATATCGGCCACTCTCAGACGGGTATCTGTTGGCGTGAGGTGCCCGATGAGGAGATTCTCTCCGCGCCGGGCATCGTCGACAAAGCGAACTCGAGACTCGGACCCAAGCCGCCTCCCGTGGACGATTTCATGGCGCTCTTCCCGCACGATTACAAAAAAGACCCGTCCGAGGCCCTGCTATCCGCAGGTCAGATCCAGATCGCCTTCCGTCAGCGGGGGTGGTCCAAGAATCATTACAGCGGGATGTGCGATAACGCCGTCGCGCAGGGAATTCTGGCGCAAACGTCCGGCGGGGGGAAAGGGGGAAAAGTGCTGAGGGGCCGGCCCGACATGGTCGAAGCCTACCTTCGCAATAAACAGGAGAAAGGCACCATCCTCGAGAATGTGCCCATTGCCAAACCGCCGAAAAAAAAGAAACGGACCCGGAAATCGAAGTTGTCCAAGTCATCCTAACTCATCCCCGGGACGACTTCGCGCGACTGCACGAGCAACTTGTCGAAGTTATCCTAGCGCCTATAGGGCGCGGATAACTTCAAAGAGACAAGTTAGCTCGGCTGGAAAACCCGATTACTTGGGGAAGTTGTCCGCTATTCAAAAAGTGACCTTTCCAAAGGCGCATCGTCCCGGGACTGCTCCAGTCACTCAGCCATGACAGGCAGGAGGCCATTACGCATGTTCCAGGATTTACGAGAAGCGTTTATCACGCCGCACCGATAAATTCCCCAGCCGGTAATCCGATCGATCGACTTGGCTTTCTACGGACGTAATGAACGGCCGGAGATGAACACAAGTTGCTTGCAACTATACTCTTGCGGATATTTCTAGCGAAATTCGGCGCTCAACTGACCCAGGCGTGCGCATGACCCTCATCGCAAGCTTCACCCGATCAGGTTGCGCCGTCTACTTCCTGCCCTTCTCCAGCGTTGCCACCAATGCCCGTAGCCCAAACCCCCTCGGCATATTCCGGGCGATCTCCCAGTTCTGCAGCGTCCGCACGGAAACGCCCAAATGCTTAGCTGCATCTTCCTGCGTGAACCTGCGTCTCTCGCGGTAGTCCTTGAGGAGTTTGGCGAATTTCTTCCGGGTCACCTGGCCACTACGCGATACGCGCACCGCTGAGTCAAGCGTGCACCCTCAATGCACCCCCAAGGAAATTAGGTTCTGTGCCCTCAGCGCGATACCCTTCCGAGATGCTAACAATGGTGCAAAAAACTGATGGATTCAGTGTGACTCCTGCGAGAGGCCAAAGGGGATGCAAAAATTCACACCAGACATGTTCGGACTCACGGGGCACGGCATGAGACTTAGAACGATTAGAGGCTACGATTTCGGCGAGGTCAGCTCGGCCATGCAGAAAGCGATCCGGCGCGGGGAAACTCCTTACGCTGGTTACTGGGCCTTGGAGCTGTGGGCCAGCGGCTTTGGCAACTACGTGTGGAAGCGTCTACTCACCGTGTCGGCCGAGGACTGTTGGGGCATCATCACGCAAGAAATCAAAGCGCTGCATGAGTCGTATGCCATGATCAATGCGAACCTTTCCGGTCGTCGTTCCCGTGGCCGCATCTTCATTTCCAAAGCAGTGATCCTGCTTTGCGCGGCCAAGAAGAGCCGTGATGCGGACCACCTGCAGAACTTCGTTTACGATGATATGCGCGGCATCGATCCCGATACGCTGGCTGACGAGCTGCGCAGTGCGCCGGACTATGTGCCGATCCCCGAGTATGCGTTTGATTGTCACACGCGCCGCGGCAAGCCGATGGGCAAGACGAAGGCGGATTTCTTCAATGCTGAGCAGGCGGCACTTGTGCCACTCGAGCAAGGGTTGTTCGATCACCTCGTTGATGCATGAGGGCTGACGGGGTTGAGAGATGCATAAGGGGGTTGAAGTGATTGGTTGATAGCAAGTATTCACTTGCGGCGTAAGGCCGCGTGGTTGCATGCGCGTGTTCTTATCCTGTTGCAGACGGTGGTATCAACGCGCGGATCAATGCCGTGGACCGTGTTTTACTGTGGCATGCGTGGGCTGTTTTGGAGAAACCGCGCATGGCTGGTGAGATTGAACAATGCTCTCTGCAGCAGTGCGGAGATGGTGGAGGATTTCCTTCGGACGTGAACCGCGGATTTCGGCAATGAAGTGCGAGCTGGCAAGGGCGGCGTGCGGCCAAGGACCAGCACCCTGCACCGCAACAGCGGTGTCGGCCAGGCCTGCGCGAGATTCGTCGCGTGCTTCAGAGTAACCGGTTGCCGCGATTCTTTTGAGTTCACGGCGAAGAACCGAAGTGCGCGGTGGGGAGGCTTTGAAAAGGCCCCGGGCCAATCGAATCTGTCGCTCCGCTTCTGTGCCGGGCAGCAAAGCCAGCAGTAAGCGACCCGAGGCTGTGGTGAGGGGATTATGTTGTGAACCCTCTATTATACGGATGCTAACCGCAGCAGTTCCAGACTCCTGAGCCAACACAACCAAGCGGCCCTCGTCGAGAACGCTCAGGTGGCACTCTTGACCAGACAAGCGGGCAAATTCGCGCATGGGCCCTACAGCTGTGACCAGCAAGGTGCTTAGGGGATTAACAGCGCGCCCAAGAGCAAATAATTTGAGTGTTGGCAGGTAGGATCCCTGAGTGTCGCGGTGTATGTAGCCCTCTGAGCTAAGCACGTTTAGCATACGAAATATCTCGGCGGGGGATTTATGCAACGCTCGGGCGAGGTCAGATTGAGTCATCGGTGCAGGCGAGGTGGCGAGAACTTCGAGAAGGCGCAGGCCTTTGGTCAGGGCTGGCGCGGCGTAGCGGCGGGTGGACTTTGGGCTGGACATGGGTTTTAATTACATTTATAAAAAGAATGTTTAAATATAAAAATGCTCCGACCCCGTTGTTCCCCCATACTTCCCCGTCAGCCCCGTCCGATTTGCATCATTGGCGCAGGCAGCATCGTGCGCGATGCGCACTTGCCTGCCTATGCACTGGCCGGATTCCGGGTTCACTCGATCACCAACCGCTCGCGGGAGCAATCCGAGCACCTCGCCGCCAAGTTCGGTATACCGCACGTGGTAGATGGCTTGGACGAGCTGATTGCCACCGCGCCGCAAGGTGCGGTTTTCGATCTAACTCTTCCGGCCAATCTTTTTGCGGGTGTTCTTCGTCAGCTGCCGGTGGGTTCGCCCGTGCTTATCCAGAAACCGATGGGCGAAACTATGGACGAGGGCCGCGAAATCCTGCAGGTCTGCCGCGACCGGAAATTCGTCGCGGCGATCAACTTCCAGTTGCGCTTCGCTCCGTTCGTCATGGCGGCCAAGGACCTTATCGACAGTGGCCTGATCGGCGATCTGCGAGACATGGAAATCCGCGTTACCGTAGAAACACCGTGGGATCACTTTCCGTTTCTGCGCTCGGTCAACCGTCTCGAGATTCTCTACCACAGTGTGCACCACATCGATTGTGTGCGGCACTTCCTGGGTGATCCTCGAGGCATTCACGCCAAAACGCTCAAGCACCCTGAGTTGGATATGCCGGCTAGCCGGTCCGCGATCATTCTCGACTACGGCGATACCGTGCGGGCCAATATCCAGACGAACCATTTCCACAAATTCGGACCCAAGCACCAGGAGAGTTATATCAAGTGGGAGGGTACCAAGGGGGCGATCAAGGCCACCATGGGATTGCTCATGAACTACCCGGAAGGAGTGCCGGATATTTTTGAGGTGTGCACATTTCAAAACGGTCGCCCAGTCTGGGAGACGGTTCCAATCGAGGGCACTTGGTTTCCCCATGCTTTCATCGGATCGATGGCGCAGGTCATGCGGGCAGCAGATGGCGAGAAAGACGCGCTGGTCACGCCAGTGGAAGACAGCATCCGGACCATGGCCTGCGTGGAAGCAGCCTACGCCTCGAGCGCGGCGGGCGGCATTGATCCGAAAGCATTCATCAATTCATGAAAGAACAATACTTCGAGGACTACGCGGTCGGGGAGGGGCGCACGACGACCGGACGAACCATCACCGAGGCGGACGTGGTGCTACACGCCGGCCAGACGGGGGATTTTTACCCGCACCATATGGACAAAGAATGGTGCGCGACGCAGACGTTCAAAGAGCGCATCGCCCACGGCACGCTGGTCTTCTCCGTGGCGGTCGGCATGACGGCGGGCGAGATCAACCCGCGGGCCATGTCCTACGGCTATGACAAACTGCGTTTCCTTAAACCGGTTTTCATCGGCGACACCATAGTCTCGAAGCTGACCGTGGCCGAAATGCGCGAGCATAAGCGCCCGTCGCACGGCATTGTCAGCGAAAAGCTTGAAGTGACCAACCAGCGCGGCGAGACCGTGCTGGTTTGCGAGCACTTGCTGCTGGTCGAGCGGCGCCAAACATCCGCCGTATGATCGAGTTGCGCGGCATCGCTTGGAATCACTCTCGCGGCTTCACTTCGGTGGTGGCCACTGGCCAGCGCTTCGAGGAGTTGTGTCCCGAGGTGCGCGTCACTTGGGAAAAGCGCTCCCTGCAGGCCTTCGCCGATGCGTCGATGGAAGATTTGGTTGCGCGTTACGACCTGATCGTGATGGATCATCCACATACCGCCTTGGCGGCCACGGACAATCTTCTGCTGCCATTGGACGAGTTGATGCCGGAGGGTTTTCTCGCCGACCAAGCGGCCCATTCCGTGGGGGCTTCGCACGAGAGCTACCGTTTCAACGGTCACCAATGGACGCTGGCCACCGACGCGGCCACGCCGATCGCTACTTGGCGTCCGGATCTCTTGGCGAAATACGGTCTCACTCTTCCGGTGACATGGGACGACGTGCTCTCGATGGCGCGGGAGGGATTTGTCACGGTCTCGGCGTTTCCCATCGACGTGCTTATGCACACCTACATGTTCACGCAGGCCGCGGGCCATGCACCGTTCAGCACGGGCGAGGGGATCGGTCCGGTTGATGCGGTGGCGGGAGCCCTTGAGGAATTAAAGCGCCTCGTCGATCTTTGCGACCCGGTTTGTCTAGAGCGCAACCCGATCCGCACGGCCGAGTCGATGGCCGCCGTCGAAGACGATCCGCGGGCGGCGTATTGTCCGTTCGCTTACGGGTATTCGAACTACTCGCGTTCAGGCTATGCGCGTCATGTCCTTAAAGCTGGCGGTCTGGTCACTCACGGTGGGCGACCTCTGCGCTCCACGCTGGGTGGGGCCGGGGTGGCTGTCTCGGCCCGGACAAAGCATCCGCAAGCAGCAGCCGACTACGCGATGTTCACCGCTTCGTCCGAAATCCAGAGCGGCATTTATTTCGAATCGGGCGGTCAACCCGGTCATCGCTCCGCGTGGGTGGATCCGGCGGTCAACGCCGCCAGCCATGGATTTTTCCAAGACACACTGCAGACGCTCGACGAGGCGATCTGTCGGCCGAAGGTTCCCGGCTACATGGATTTCCAAGACGCCGCCACGCCGGTGGCTCATGCGGCGGTGGTGGGCAAGACTAGCGTCACCGATGCGGCCCGCGAAATGACGAAGCTGTGGGAGAAGGTCCGATGAAACCGCTCGAAGGCCTTCTTGTTCTCGACTTCTCGCAGTTTCTCGCCGGCCCTGCGGCGGCCATGCGTCTGGCCGATCTAGGGGCGCGGGTCATCAAGATCGAACGTCCGCAAGGCGGGGATATCTGCAGGCAGCTTTACATTTCCAACCTCGGCATCGAAGGCGACAGCACGCTTTTTCATTCGATCAACCGCCACAAGGAGGGCTTTGCCGCCGATTTGAAAAACCCGGATGATCTGGCGCGGATCCGGCAATTGATCGGGCAGGCCGATGTCCTCATCGAAAATTTTCGCCCGGGCGTGATGGCCAAACTCGGATTGGATTGGGAGGCCGTCCACGCGCTCAATCCCCGTCTCGTCTACGGCACTGTGACCGGTTATGGACCGACTGGCCCGTGGGTCGGCAAGCCGGGTCAAGACCTGCTGGCCCAGTCGATGTCGGGTCTGGCTTGGTTGAGTGGCGACGCCGACCACGGGCCCGTGCCCATGGGGCTGGCCGTGGCCGACCTCACGGCCAGCGCGCACCTCGTGCAGGGCGTCCTCGCCTGTTTGGTGCGCCGCGGGGTCACCGGCGTCGGGGGGCGGGTGGAGGTCAGCCTGATGGAATCCATCCTCGACCTGCAATTCGAGGTGCTGACCACGCACCTCAACGACGGCGGCAAACATCCGGCGCGCGGCGCCGTGAATAATGGCCATGCCTATCTCGGTGCGCCCTACGGAATCTATGCCACAGCCGACGGGTATCTGGCGCTGGCCATGGGCTCCGTGCCGCGCTTGGGTGAATTGCTCGGTTGTCCCGCGCTGCTTGCTCATGACAAACCTGCAGCATGGTTTGACCGTCGCGACGAGATCAAAGCCATCCTGCGAGACCACTTGCGGAGCCAAAGCACGTCGCATTGGCTCTCTGTCCTTGAACCCGCCGATATTTGGTGTGCAGAGGTCATGACTTGGGATCGCCTGCGGCAAACAGATGGTTATCGGGCTCTCGACATGGAGCAGGTGGTGAAATGCCAAGGCGGGACACCGCTGGCGACCCTGCGTTGCCCGATCCGCATCGACGGTGAAATTTACAAATCCCCGCAAGGGGCGCCCGGTATCGGGCAGCATAACGAAAGCATCGGCCGGGAATTCTGCCTTTAATCATCCACCATGATCCCCGCCAACCCCCTCCTCGGAACATTGCTCCACGCCATCGGTGCGATGAGTGCGGCGTTGTGCTACACGCCGCAAAAGGCCACGCGCGCATGGTCATGGCAGACTTACTGGCTGGCCCAGGCCTCCGTGTGCTGGTTGTTGCTGCCGGTGCTGGTCGCTTGGCTGACCATCCCGGAACTCACCGCGGTCCTGCAGGAAGCGCCGCGCGAGGCGATGCGGCGATCGTTCCTGCTGGGCGCACTCTATGGCATCGGCGGCACGGCCTTCGGGTTGGCCATCCGTTGGATCGGCTTCTCGCTGACCTATGCCATTGCCATCGGCATTTCCTGCGTGCTAGGCACACTACTGCCCCCGTTGGTGGCCGGGCAGTTGAGCGACGTCTTCGGCCGCACTGGTGGGGCTTGGGTCATGGGCGGCATCGCCATCGGCGCGGCGGGCATCTTGCTCACCGGATGGGCCGGACGAAGCAAAGAGACCGATCTCGGGGGAGCACAGCCTGGTTTCGATCTTAAAAAAGGACTGCTGCTGAGCATTCTGGCGGGCGTGCTGTCGGCTGTTTACGGATTCTCGCTGGCGGCCGGCCAGCCGTTGGCTGATGTGGCGGCTCGTCATGGGGCGGGGGTCTTCGAGGGAAACATCATCTACATTTTCTCCAACAGTGGAGCTTTTCTCACCACGGCCGTTTACTGTCTGTGGCTTCATTTCCGCCATCGCACGCTCGGGGAATATTTCGAAATACCAACGGGTTCGCACCGCTCTACGCTCACCGCCAATTTCGGCTTGGCCGTTTTGACCGGCTGCCTGTGGTATGGACAATTCTTTTTCTACGGCCTCGGCCATGTGCGCATGGGTGACTACAGGTTCAGTAGCTGGGGCATTCACATGATCATGCTGGTGCTCTTTAGCACGCTTATCGGCTTGCTCCTGCGCGAATGGAATGGTTGCCGACGGCGCACGCTGGGCGCGTTGGGGGCCGCATTGTTCGTCCTCCTCGCTGCCGTGCTCGCGCTGACTTACGGAAATTACCTCGGTGCTGCTGCCGCCCCACATTGAAATCCATGAAAAACCCGAACCCCGATCCCGCCCGCCACGTCGACATACCTGTCTGGAACGCCGAAAACTGGATGTATGAGGATATCGTCATCGGTCATCGCATCCGTTCCATCCGCCGCACGCTCAGCGAGGGCGAATGCATGCAGTTCAACGCGCTCGTCCTCGACATGCATCCTTATGTGGCCGACGAGATCTTCGCCAAGGAGCAGGGGATCTTTGGTCGCCGACTCGTGGCCGGCGCCATGGTGTTCAGCGTCGGACTCGGTCTGGTGGCCACGAACTGCGTCAATGCCTTCAGCTATGGCTATGACAAGCTGCGCTTCATCAAGCCGGTTTTCATCGGTGATACCATCTACACGATCAAGACCGACCTGGAAAAAGCCCCCAAATATCCGGAGATGGGCCTCTACCGAGCGAGCTACGAGGTTTTCAAGAACGCTGGCGAGTTGGTGCTCTATTGCCAGCACCTGCAGACTGTGAAATACCGCGACCCATTGGCCTGCGGGGCACCCGCCAAAGTTTGAAATTATGAAACGCTACGGATCCATCATTCGTCTCCGCCCAGAGAAATACGAAGAATACAAGCAGCTCCACGCCGCCGTCTGGCCGGGCGTGCTGGGCAAAATTAGGGAGTGCGGCATCCGCAACTATTCCATCTACCACAAAGACGGCTTTCTATTTTCCTACTTTGAATACGACGGGGAAGATTTCGCGGCGGACATGGCGCGCATGGCCGCCGACCCGGAGACGCAACAGTGGTGGGATGTCTGTAAACCGTGTCAAGAACCGCTCGAGATCCGCGCTCCCGGCGAGTGGTGGGCCGATATGGAGGAAGTTTTTCACTGCGATTGATATGATCGACACCCACCAGCATCTGCTCTACCCGGCCGAATTTCCCTACAGCTGGGCCAGGGACTTTCCCACTCTGCAAGGCAACTTCCGGATCGGGGAATACCGCGCGGCTGCGAAAGACTGCGGTATTGAAGCGACCATTTTCATGGAAGTGGATGTCGATGAAGCGCAGTCATCACGAGAAGCCGGTTAGTTCTGCCGGTTGGCCGACGATGCCGCCAACGACATCTCGGGCGTAGTCGCCGCCGTCCGGCCGGAACGCGAGGATTGCGAAGAATATCTCCGACGCATTGCCCACCCAAAGCTCAAAGGCATCCGCCGCATGCTGCGCATCATCGAAGAGTCGCCCGTCCCGCTGGCCGCGCTGTGGGTTTTCGACCTACCCAGCCAGAATGCCGACTACAACATCACCGCCGAAAACGACCGCCCCTACCAACTCCGCGAAGTCGCCGAAGCCAATGCCCGCGTGCAGAAAAGCGCCGGCAATGCTTGACTCGCTGCTCGCAGTTACCTGTGTGCCACCCGGGCGAATGGCTTCTTATGGTTCCCGATGGCTCGTGAGTTCCCACGGCCGATAAACGAGGAAATGGGCCTACGCGATCTTCGTGCCAAAAACCATGCCAACATGGAGAGCACCCGAAAAATGGTGAAAAATATGGTGCGCTAAAACTGATGGATTTGGTGAGCCCCCTGCGAGAGGCCATGGGGGATGCAAAACTTCACACCCGACATGTTCGGCCTCACAGGACACCGAATGAGGCTTAGAACCATCAGAGGCTACGATTTCGGCGAGGTGAGCTCGGCCATGCAGAAGGCCATCCCGCGCGGGGAAACCCAATACGCCGGTTATTGGGCGCTCGAGCTATGGGCCAGTGGCTTCGGCAACTACGTCTGGAAACGGCTGCTCACCGTGTCGGCCGAGGACTGCTGGGGCATCATCACCCAAGAGATCAAAGCGCTGCATGATTCGTATGCCATGATCAATGCTAACCTCTCGGGTCGCCGTGCCCGTGGCCGCATCTTTATTTCCAAAGCAGTGATCCTGCTTTGCGCGGCCAAGAAGAGCCGCGATGCCGACCACTTGCAGAACTTCGTTTACGATGAGATGCGCGGCATCGATCCCGACACATTGGCCGATGAACTGCGCAGCGCGCCGGACTATGTGCCGATCCCGGAATACGCGTTCGACTGCCACACGCGCAAGGGGAAGGCGTCAGGGGCCACAAAAGCGCAGTTTTTTTCCGCCGAGCACGCAGCGCCCTCCAGCCGTTCCAGCCAGGGCTCTTTGATCATTTGCTGGACGGATGAACTACTGCCAGCCCCTTTCGGAAATCCAGTGTTTCGGAAAAGGCTCTGATCGCAAGGCATGTGCAAGCGGGGCGTCCGCAAATTGACGGATAGCGTTAATCACCGCGGCCATTTCCAGTTGCGGCAGCTTGCTTTTGCGGAGGAATGCACCCCACTGGACGGATTTCATTTTTGGGAAATCGTCGGTCAGCGCATGCGGCGTCGATTCCGGCAGTTTGGTTTGCCGTCTGGCAAATGTTGCGCGAATCGCTGCGACCAACGTGTTTCCATCGAACTCGAACTGCCGGCTCAAAAACCACAGATCATAAAAATCTTTCATCCGGCTGTTCGCTTCTCCGCGCAGCACCATGGCCTCCAACTTCTCGGCAACCACTGTGTAGGTTGGATACGAGCGGAGCAGTGGAGCGGGAAAATCCAGCAGCGCGGGAAATTCAATGTGATCGGGCTTCGGTGTGACGGCATCCCCAAATCCGACATCGCACTGGATCGGGATCTTGGCGTTCTCCAAGCGCGCCTCGACGGTCACTCGGATTCCGCCATAGACCGCCTCCTCCCGAATGACCTCCGCCTTCACGGTTGCCGACAAAAATAGCTACCCATCAGGCTCAACGGGCAGCGAACACAATTCGCGGAAGATGCTCTCCAAATCGTTTGTTTCGGCGGGACCGAAGCTAAGCAAATCGAGATCCCGGGTGGGGCGGTGGCTTGAATCCTTCCACACACGGAAAAGCATCGCCCCCTTCAAAAGAAACCGATCCGCGTAGGCAGACCTGCTGATACGATAGAGAAGCCTCTCGATGCCGTAGCGCGTCAGGATCAGATCGAATGGTTCCCCTCGCTTCTGGCTCAGCAGGAGAAGGCGTTGACGGACCGAAGCAGCAAGATTCTTTTTCTCCGGGGCGCTCATGTCAGGCTCTCCAGGTAGGGCCGCATCACATTGGCGACGCGACAAACCCGCGCATAGCGCATCAATTCGGAGATGTCGCACCGGCGCACGCGCCAGGTTTCTCGTAGCGCCTCCAGTGCCACGTCCAGCCCGATTTTGTTCCGGAACTTGAAGCAATCCGCAACGGTCTTCGCCGGGTTGTATATTTTAACCGGCACCCCCTCGATCACATGCTCCTCCTGTCCCTCCCGTAGTGCCGCCCCGCTGAAACGGACGATCCGAAGCGCAAGTGAATCGGTTTTCGGAACTCGTGCCTTGCCATCCAGCGCAAGCCACACCTCGTGCGGTTGCTGGGTTGTCAGGCCATGAAAACGGAGCGCCGAAAGCAGGCAAACGGCTCCCCGCGGAACTCGCTTCCCGACTTCGGCAAGGGAATGATTCTCCCCGGCCCGGGCGCCCACACGCGTATAGAGCCCTCGGCCGACTCGCTGGAGGAGTCCCCGCCCGACAAAATCTCGAAGCTTTGCCCTCCAAATTCCGAGCGCCTCAAGATCGCGCGTCCGGAGAACGCTCGAGGTCTTGAATGCGGATTTGATCGTCGATGGACATTTCTCAGCCATTTCAATATGGCGACATATATTCACAATGTCCGACGTTTTGCAACATAATCCAGTCGGCGATTTTTGCCTCCGCCAGAAACCAACATCTCTGGATACTCCCCATTTTGAGGGAAAATCGCGGCCTGTTCAACTTTCGCGCTAACTACGATGAAATGCGCGGCATCGATCCCGACAC
>JBILDG010000146.1:0-5111 GCA_044352715.1 Chthoniobacterales bacterium
CAGCCTTCCGGACACCAATATTTCAGCCTCAAAGATGAGGCATGCCAGGTCTCCTGTGTGATGTTTCGCGGCTCGTCCCTTGGCGCACCGGGATTGCGCGACGGTCTGCAGATCGAGCTCTTCGGCGAACTCGGCGTTTACGAGCCGCGCGGGCAATACCAGATTGTTGTCCGGCGCGTGCAACCACGCGGGGCGGGCGAGCTCGAGGCCAAGCTCCGTGCCCTGCAGGAAAAACTGCGGGCCGAGGGACTCTTCGACAACGCCCGCAAAAAACCCCTGCCGGCCCATCCGGTTCGTGTCGGCGTGGTGACATCCCCCGCCGGCGCGGCCATCCGCGATTTTTTGCATGTGCTGGCCCGACGCGCTCCGCACATCGAGGTCATCATCGCGCCCGTGCGGGTGCAAGGGCGCGGTGCTGCCGCCGAGATCGCGGCGGCCATCACCCAGTTTGCCGACCCCGCCGGCAGCGGATTCCCGAGCGTCGATGTGATCGTCGTGACCCGCGGGGGCGGGAGTCTGGAAGATTTGTGGGAGTTCAACGAGGAAACCGTCGCCCGCGCCATTTCCTCCAGCCCCATACCCGTCATTTCCGCCGTGGGTCACGAAATCGATGTCACGACATCCGACTTGGCGGCCGATGTGCGCGCGCCGACGCCGAGTGCCGCCGCCGAAATTCTCAGCTCGGACCGCGCCGAAACCCTCGACCGCCTGTCGCAGCTTTTCCGCCGCCTTCATCGCGACACGATGAACCGCCTCAACCTTACGGGATCCCACCTTGCACGACTAACAGCATCCGGGGTTTTCCAGTTGCCCGCGCGACGTATCGCCGAGGGGAAGCAGTCCGCGGATGAACTCGGCGAGCGCGGGCAGCTGGCCATGCAAAACCGTCTGGCCATTCTGCGGGAAACTTCGCTGCGGGCCCGCACGGTCCTCCAAGCCCGGTCGCCGGTCCGGCAGCTGCAGACGTGGAAAGAGCGCCTGTCTTCGCTCGTCCAACGGCAGAAAAAAGCCACCGCCACACGCCTCCGGCAGCTTCAGCAGCAGCACCGGCGCCATGCACACGCCCTCGAATTGCTCGGTCCGAAGCAGACTCTCGCCCGCGGTTTTACCATCACGATGGATCAAAACCGCCGCCCGCTTCTCTCCGCCTCCGCGGCGGCCCGCGAGCGGGAAATCATCACCCTCTTCGCCGACGGCGAGATCACATCGCGCCCTGCGTAAGTTCGGTTCGTCCGCGCGGCACCGAGGCCACGTCTCTGACCAATCCACTCACCTCGCCCGCCTCGGGAAAAACGCAGGTGCGCCCCATCGCTTCCCGCAACTGCTGCAAGTAAACCGCGCGGCGCACCTCGATCCCGCCGAAGCCGGCCAAATGCTCGGTCACCCATTGCAGATCGAGCAGACCAAAACCCCGCTCCCGCAAAATCCCCACCAAAACCAACAAGGCAACCTTCGAAGTCTCGCTCGCCCGCGAGAACATCGACTCGCCGAAAAACACCCCGCCCAGCTGCACGCCGTAAAGCCCTCCCGCCAAATGGTCCCCCGACCACACTTCCACGCTGTGCGCCGCGCCTTGCCGGTGCAGCTCGGCGTAAACCTTCGCGATCGCCGGATCAATCCATGTCTCCGGCCGGTCCGCGCAACCGGCGACCACCTCGTTGAAAGCGCTGTTCACCGTGATGCCGAAGTTCAGCTTCGGCAGGACGCGCCGGAATCCCCTCGGCAAATGGAAATGCTCCAGCGGCATGATGCCCCGCGGATCGGGCGAAAACCACCGCAGCCTTCCATCCCCGCAGGCCATCGGGAAAAAACCGTCGCGGTAAGCGCGCAGCACCGAGACGGCGGTCAGCCGTTCCGGCAAAAATGACTGCGAGACAAGGTCCGACATGGGCGGATAACCATTGCCGCAATCCGGGCCGCGGCGCAACCCGCGCATTACGCGATTGCCCGCCACGCGCCGCCCCTCTATTTTTGACACCTTGCCTGATATGACGCCCGACAACACCACCAAACCTCTCTCCAAAGTCGAAGAGATCAAAACCGCCAGCAACTTCCTCCGCGGCACGTTGGCCGAAAGCCTGGCCGACACCTCCACCGGCGCCATCGCCGAAGCGGACACCAACATTTCCAAGTTCCACGGCATTTACCAGCAGGACCACCGCGATCAACGCATCGAGCGCAAAAAGGCCGGACTCGAAAAAGCCTTCATCTTCATGATCCGCGTGCGCGTGCCGGGCGGCGTCTGCACTCCCGAGCAATGGCTCAAGATCGACGCGCTGGCCGACCAATACGGCAGCCACACGCTCAAGCTCACCACGCGCCAGGCCTTTCAGCTCCACTTCATCACCAAGGATGTGCTCAAAACCACCATGCAGGGCATCAACGATGCCGTGATGGACTGCATTGCCGCCTGCGGTGATGTGAACCGCAACGTCATGGCCAACCCCAACCCTTGGGAATCCGTCCTGCACGGCCCCGTGCTCGAAGACGCGCGCGCCGTGAGCGATCACCTCACCCCGCGCACCCACGCCTACCACGAGATCTGGCTGGACGGGGAAAAAGTGTCGTCCGAAACCGAAGAGGAGCCGATCTACGGCAAGACCTATCTCCCGCGAAAATTCAAAACCTGCTTTGCCATCCCGCCGAGCAACGACGTGGACATCTACTCGCAAGATCTCGGCTTCATTGCCATTGCCGAAGGCGACAAACTCATCGGCTACAACGTCACTGTCGGCGGCGGCCTTGGCATGTCCCACGGCGACACCAAGACTTATCCCCGCTTGGCCAACATGCTCGGTTACATCCCGCGCGAGAAAGTCGTCGAGGTGGCGGAAAAAATTGTCACCGTGCAGCGCGATTTCGGCGACCGCACCAACCGCAAACACGCGCGCCTCAAATACACCATCGAGGACCGCGGCATCGATTGGTTCCGCACCGAACTCGAAAGCCGCCTCGGCTGGAAAGTCGGCGAGCCGCGCCCGTTCGAATTCACCAGCTCCGGCGACCGCTACGGCTGGACCAAAGGCGTCGATGGGCGCTGGCATTACGGGCTCTTCATCCAAAACGGACGCCTCCGCGACACCGACGATCTTCCGGCCAAAACCGGCCTGCGCGAAATCGCCAAAATCCACACCGGCGACTTCCGCCTCACCGCCAACCAGAATCTCGTCATCGGCGGCATCACCGAGGAACAAAAGCCGCGCATCGAAGCGCTGCTTGCGGAATACAAACTCGACCATCCCGAGCGCCTCACCGGCCTACGCCTCAACTCCATGGCCTGCGTCGCCTTGCCGACCTGCGGACTCTCCCTCGCCGAAAGCGAGCGCTACCTGCCGCACCTCATCACCGAGTTGGACACCGTCATCGAAGAAAGCGGCCTGCGCCACGACGCCATCCTCATCCGCATGACCGGTTGCCCGAACGGCTGCGCCCGCCCCTACCTCGGCGAAATCGGTTTCGTCGGCCGCGCGCCCGGCAAATACAACATCTACCTCGGCGCCGCCTTCGACGGCTCACGCCTCAACAAACTCTACAAGCCCTCGGTGCCGTCCGACCAAATTGTCAACGAACTCGGCCCCATCATCCGCCACTACGCCAAGGAACGGCAAGAAGGTGAACACTTCGGCGACTTCACCATCCGCGCCGGCTACGTGAAACCAACCACCGAAGGCCGCCTCTTCCACAAAGACATCATGGCCTAGGCGTGGAGTCTGCCTGTCTAGTTCCGGTCGGCAGAACCTGTTCGTAGCCGCAAAACCACGAGACAATTTATCTCACGGAGACACCAAGGCACAGAGGAGGCGGGTGAAAAACCGAAAAACAAGCCACGCCGTTTCTCCGTGTCTGGGTGAGAGACATCCGCGAGCCAAGCAGGTGTCCGGCCGCCTTCGCTCGCTCCGTTAAGTCGACTCCTGCCCGCCCGGAATAAGCAGCACGGACTCCTCTGGGTCCGCAGAGAATTCCACAATAGACCGGAGATAATTGCGGAGGCAGTCGATGATGGTCTGCGTGCGGCAATTGCCCAGGCGCAGCCAGATCACTTTCGGAGGATGCCCGTGGCGGACACTCAGGTCGTAGTAGTCGGAGTCCTTCGAAACAATACAGTAGTCATGCTCTTTGGCCCACTGCCACACCGCAACGTCATCCGCGCGCCCCAATCCGAGTTCGTGGACGTGTGCCGATCGCGGAAAGACATCTGCCAAGACCGACACCAGACCCGGCGGAAGATTCTCGTCGAAGAGCAGTTTCACGCGGCGACGGCGTGAGCCGTGCGGCGCCCGGCATCTGCCGCATAGGCCAGGCAAGCGCGAATGTCTTCCTCCGTGAGATACGGAAAGTCGCGCAGGATCTCCTGGTGGGACATCCCCGAGGCCAGATACTCGAGCACGTCATGCACAGTGATGCGCAAACCGCGGATGCACGGTTTACCCGAGCGCTTGCCGGGCTCTGTGGTGATGATTTTCGAGTAGTCCATTGTTGCCCTGTAAAATCTAGCGCCCTCCGTTCGCCTCCGCAACCCCCGGGGATCGGAAGGTGCTCTCACGGAGACACCAAGGCTCGGAGGGGGCGTGACGGGTAACGGATCAAAAACCGAAAAACAAGCAGTGCCGTTTCTCCGTGATCTCTGTGCCTCCGTAAGAAGATTGACGGGCCACCAGAAAACCTTCGCACACCAGCGCACGGACGGATGAGGCCAGCCGTTCCTACCATAAAATAAATCCCCCACGGTAGGGTCCGCTGGCCCAGCGGACCGACTGCCCTTCCTCCAAAGGCACCCGGCCCGCTGAGCCAGCGGGCCCTACCATAGAAACAACCCGAGAAATCCGCGGCGCCTTAAGCGCGCCGGCGGCGCCGGCGCCACGGGAACACGAACCGGATACCCGGCAGCTGGTTCTTCAACTTTCACCGCATCCAAAATAATCCAACGGGTGCACCACGCCAAGGCGAAGCCACTGCTTCTCCGCTGAAAACCATGGCGGTCTACGCAGGCTCACCTCGCCGCAGTCATTGACCATCACACGGGTGGAGCCTAAAAAAGAATCATGGCGAAAAAAGAACTGCCGCCAGAGGTCATGGCCCCGCCGCGGCGAAGCCGCTCAGCGGCAGCTTCA